>NZ_JRKB01000046.1:0-48681 GCF_000800945.1 Plesiomonas sp. ZOR0011 | reverse complement strand
TCCTCTGACTGGACTCGAACCAGTGACATACGGATTAACAGTCCGCCGTTCTACCGACTGAACTACAGAGGAATTGCGTAGCAGACGTGTCTGCCTAACGGAGTGCTATTAAACGGATTTTTTCGCCAGAGTCAACGGTCAATGACACTTTTTTATCGCTATTGGCATGCGTTTGACTGCTTTTTAGTCATTGGCGCATAATTTCTGCACTGAGCCTCTCATCGCGCTTAAGCGCCTGCGTAGCCGAAACCAGAGCTCGGTAAACCTTGGGTTCGGTAAGCCAGAGTTCGGTTCGCAGGCTCAGGCTTCGCGGTGGCTACCGCTAAGCCTGATCGCTAAGTAAGATGGTCAGACTATCCGGCCGCGATAGTTACGCTGCGCGGTATTCACCTTGTACAGGTAATGACGAGCTTGTGCCGAAGGGTGGCGAGTTGTCAGCACGTTGTACAGCTCATCCGGCGACATGCTGTTGATGATATCCACCGCTTTTTGTTTATCTTGCGAGAAGATTCGCAGCACCGCCCCAGCACCACCGTTATAGGCCGAAATCATGGCATAACGACGGGACACCGGATTGCGAATATTGGCCAGATAGTTGGTCTGCAAAATATGCAAGTACGCCGTACCGGTATCAATATTCTTTTCTGGATCAAACAGATAATCACGGCTTGGCGTGCCGTCTTTATTTTTGACCAGATTATACACATCGCGTCCGGCGGTGTGCTGCACCACCTGCATCAGCCCCAGCGCATTGGCCGAGCTGACCGCATACGGGTTAAAGCTCGATTCCACCTGCATGATGGCCAAGATCAGGCTTTCATCCACATTGTAGTTACGTGACGCTTTACGCACGATGTGGAGGTATTTCTTAGCCCGATAATTCAAGTGGTTAGCGATCATCGGAATATCGACATACCACACGGTACGGCCACCGATTTGGCGACTTTTCAGCTTGGTTTGCAGCAGATAATCGGCAAAACGACCGGCTTGGATCTGGTTGGTGATGGCTTTTTTCTGCTCATCCACCACTTGTCCGGCTAAAAATGGATGCTTGCTAAAAGGCACATCGCTGTCGGAGAACAGATCGATCCCGTTTGGATCGTCGCCCATCAACAGGGTATGCACCATGGCATTACGCAGCTTATCCAGTGGGTTTTGGGTGGCGATAGTTTCCACCGTCACCATCCCGTTTTCAAAGTCGATATGACTGCGGGTGTAGTAACGATCGGTGTACTTTACATAGTCTTTGCGGCTGGCAACCAGCATCTCGTTCAGACCCCACAGATCTTCGATATTGGCCGAAAACTGGCCCATCAAAATATCGAAACCGTTGGTATCTTTAACGTATAGCGAAGGATCTTCCTTTGGTTTACTGGCACAGGCAGCCAGTAGAGGCAGGATCACACACCAAGTGAGTTTTTTCTTCATAAGTCAGGGCAATACATACCGAAGCGCCAGCAGCACTTCGGTAATAGATGGAATATTATTCACTCGGTGGAGTGTAGCCTTCGATCTGAACATCTTGCCCTTCGAACAGGAACTTCTCCATCTCCTGCTCCAAGAATTTACGATGTTCTGGATTCATCATGTTCAATTTTTTTTCGTTGATCAGCATGGTCTGCTTGCTTTGCCACTCTTGCCAAGCTTCTTGGCTGATGTGGTCATAAATGCGTTTACCCAGCTCTCCTGGGTAGAGTTGAAACGCCAGTCCAGCGCCTTCTTTTTTCAGGCGGGCGCAAAATACGGTGCGACTCATCGTGATTCCTCGCTAGATAATTCCTCCGGTAGCAAGCGCAATAGGCGCTCTACCGGTGCAGCCAGTCCGACAGCTTGTGGTCGGGCTAAGTTATACCAGAGACCGTGCCCTTCATCCATGCAGTGATGGGATTCGCCCACCACCAACAGCGGAATAATATCCAGATGGAAGTGGCTGAAGGTATGGCGAAACGCCGTTAATTGACGACGTACCGTCAGACCACGCTGGGCCAGCCATTGTTCCGCTTCGCTGCGGGTCGCAAATTGGGGAAAGCAGAATAGGCCGCCCCACAATCCACTGGGTGGTCGCTGCTCTAGCCAAACCTGCGCATCGGGCAGTTCGGCCGGTGGCGACCACAAAATAAAGTAGCCCTCTTTTTCCGGCAGCGTCTGCTTAGGCTTTTTACCGGGAAATGATTGCCAATCGGCGTGGGCATAGGCTTCACAGCCATGTGCCAGCGGGCAGAGCGAGCATTTGGGTTTGCTGCGGGTGCACACCAGCGCGCCTAAATCCATCATCGCTTGATTGAAATACTGCACGCCCTCTTGCGGCGTGACTTTGGCGCTGATGTCCCACAGCCGATTTTCGACCGCCTTTTGCCCCGGCCAGCCGGCGACGCGATAACAGCGCGCCAAGACCCGCTTCACGTTACCGTCCAAAATAGGATAGTGCAGACCCAGCGAAAGCGACAAGATGGCACCTGCGGTGGAGCGGCCAATCCCCGGTAAGGCACAAATGGCATCAAAATCGGTCGGGAACTCGCCTTGATACTGTTCGGCAACAATTTGTGCGGTTTTATGCAGGTTGCGGGCACGGGCGTAGTAGCCGAGTCCGGTCCACAGGTGTAATACTTGATCCAATGGCGCGGCCGCTAAATCGTTGACCGTGGGGAAGTGCTGCATAAAGCGCTCAAAATACGGGATCACCGTGGCCACCTGCGTTTGTTGCAGCATGACTTCGGATAACCAAACGGTATACGGCGTTTTCTGGCGCTGCCACGGCAAGGTCTTGCGACCAAAGGCGTGATACCAGGTCAACACGGCCTCGGAAAAGGCAGCTGCAGGGAAGTGCGCGGTTGGCATAACTGACTCGGGTAATTGCAGGAAGCGTGATTGCATCACAGCCTTGGCAGGCTGTAAACCGGATAATCGGTAAGGGAATCGCCCTTCAGCGTGGCTTTCGGTGCTATCCTGCTTGCTATGTTGGGCCATCTTTGCATAATGCGCCTTCTATTAAGATTGATTGACGATGAATTCAGCAGGGTATGACCATGGGTGAGGTTACCATTCCAGAGTTTGATGAAGAAGGCCGCTATCTGCGTAAGATCCGCAGCTTTGTACGCCGTCAGGGCCGACTGACCAAAGGTCAGGAGTTGGCACTGGAGAACTACTGGGAGCAGATGGGCGTAGATTTTCAAGAGCAGGTGCTGGATTTTACCGCGCTGTTTGGCCGCGAAGCACCGGTGGTGCTGGAGATCGGCTTTGGTATGGGCGCATCGCTGGTGGAAATGGCGAAAAACGCACCGGAGAAAAACTTCCTCGGTATTGAAGTGCACACCCCAGGTGTGGGTGCTTGCCTGTCTTCGGCACATGAAGCTGGCGTGACTAATTTGCGCGTGATGTGCCATGACGCTATCGAAGTGCTGGAGAAGATGATTGCGGATGGCTCGCTGAGCACCGTACAGCTGTTCTTCCCCGATCCGTGGCATAAGGCGCGTCACCATAAACGCCGTATTGTTCAGCTGCCGTTTGCCGAGCAACTGCGCGTGAAACTGAAAATCGGTGGTGTGTTCCATATGGCCACCGACTGGGAAAATTACGCCGAGCATATGCTGGAAGTAATGCAAGCTGCGCCAGGTTACCGTAACCTGTCTGCTAGCAATGATTTTATGCCGCGTCCTGAACACCGTCCGCTGACCAAATTTGAGCAGCGTGGCCACCGTTTAGGGCACGGCGTGTGGGACCTGATGTTCGAGAGGACTGAGTAATGGCAAAACACCGTAGTGCGCGTCTGCGTAAAAAGCTGCATGTGGATGAGTTTCAGGAACTGGGCTTTACCGTTAATTGGCAGTTTCCTGAAGGAACCAGTGCTGAGCACATCGATGCTGCGCTGGATGCCTTTATCGCCGAAGTGATTGAGCCAAATGGCCTGTCCTACGACGGCAGCGGCTACCTGTACTGGGAAGGTCTGGTGGTGCTGCAGCAAGTGGGTAAATGTACTGATGAGCACCGTGCGCTGGTTCAAGCATGGGCTGAGAAGCAAGGGCTGCTGGAAGTTGAAGTTAGCCCACTGCTGGACGTCTGGTGGGATTAATTCCCCGCGCTGACTTCGCTATAATCTGGCCCCATTCGAGATAATTCGATGTGGTCGGGTAGTAGCAGGTTATCGGATGATGTAGTTCAGTGAATCTGCACTCTGAAACGGGCTCCCTCGGAGCCCGTTTTTTTGGCGTGGAATTTTTGTTTTGCCCTGCGAGCCGGCAGCACATCTAGGTGTAAGGATAAAAGACAGTGATATTGAGTAACGCATTGCTGGAGGAGATTCTGGCAGAGGTCCGCCCGCAAATCAGTCGCGGTAAAGTGGCCGACTATATTCCGGCGTTGGCCAGTGTGCCGGCGGAGCGGCTCGGTATTGCGGTGTGCATGAATGATGGCACGGTCTATCAAGCTGGTGATGCGCAGGAGCGCTTTTCGATTCAGTCGATCTCAAAAGTTTTAACTCTGACGCTGGCGTTAACGCGTTACTCGGAAGAGGAGATTTGGCAGCGCGTCGGCAAAGAGCCGTCCGGCCAGCCGTTTAACTCGTTGGTGCAAATTGAGCTTGAGCGCGGAAAACCACGCAATCCGTTTATCAATGCCGGTGCACTGGTGGTGTGCGATATGTTGCAAACGCGCTTGAGCGCGCCGAAACAGCGGATGCTGGATTTGGTGCGCCAGCTGGCGTGTCAGGCAGATATCGGTTATGACAGCGTGGTAGCGCGTTCAGAATTTGATCATTCGGCGCGTAACGCGGCGATTGCCTATTTGATGAAATCGTTCGGTAACTTCCATAATGATGTGACTGACGTACTGCAAACCTATTTCCACTACTGCGCTATCAAGATGAGTTGCACCGAGTTGGCGCGCGCCTTTTCCTATCTGGCCAATCACGGCCAGTCACTGTGCGCGCTCGAGCCAGTGATCTCCAGTCGCCAAACGCGGCAGATTAATGCGCTGCTGGCCACTTGTGGCCTGTATGATGGCGCCGGAGAGTTTGCTTATCGCGTTGGGATGCCGGGGAAATCTGGTGTCGGAGGCGGCATTGTGGCCGTCATTCCAGGTGAGATGAGCATCGCCGTATGGTCACCAGCGCTAGATGTAAACGGCAACTCGCTGGCGGGGATCTCAGCGTTGGAGCTGTTATCGCAGCGCTTAGGACGCTCGATTTTTTAATCTGGGTATTTAATCAAAGTTGTTAGCACGCAGACAAATGTGGCGCGGAAAATAACGAGGAACAACGATGAGAGCAAAACCGATGTTAGTCGCGCTACTGATGGCGATGGTGGGCGGCGTGATGACGCTGCCAGCGTTGGCGGCGGAGACTTGTCCGTACACGTTGAACCAGAATATCTATCTGACTCCAGAGGCGGTGGAGTTGCAGGGAAAAACCACGCAGCTGCGCATCAGCAAAGAAGGTGAGGTGAGCCGTAATCAGCAGCCCCTGACATTGGATCTGGCCGCTCAGCAGCAGGCATTTGCGCTACAGCAGCAATTACGTCGTGAGCTACCGGCGCTGGATAAACAGGCGCATCAGCAGTTACAGCAGGCGCAGCAAGGCCTCGATGATGTGGTGATCCGCCAGCTAGGGGGAAACAGTAAAGTGCGTGCGCAGCTGCGCGATTTGCACGCATTGCTGACGGTGCGACTGGATAAAATCGTGGTGCATCAAAACGGTGGACTGGCGATTCTCGCGGATGCATTGCCTGCCCAGCAGCAAGAAACCGAGCGTTTGGTGCAGCAAAAACTGGGCGAAATCTTGCAGCAAGGCTTGCAGGAGTTGAGTAGCCGACAAAGTGAAGGCGATGCCGCCAGTCAGCTCAAAGCGATGTTGGCGCAGGTAGCCAGCTTACGTAATGCGCTGTCTGCCGAGTGGAAAAGTCAGGAGCAGGGCTTTCGCCGCTTAGGTAGTGAAGCTTGTCATACCTTAGGGCGTTTGCAACAGCAGCAGCAAAAACTGGAGCAGTTACTGCCGCAGTAAGCTCACGTTAATCTTCCCATCGCATATCGCTAATCTGTGATAGCTTACCGGTGGTGGCGGCCAAATGTTGGCTGCTGCTGCCGTGGAATTGCCGAGGAGATTTCCTGCGCTACTGTTTTTCCTTTTCCTTTTCCTTTTCCTTTTGTCTCTCTTTTTATCCTTTTTAGCGCTTTCTTCTGCATGCTCTCTTGGTGTGTAGCGTGGTTCCCGTGTGCTGACGTAACGGTCGGCTACCTCTCTGTATTTCTGTTTTTGGTCACATTTTAGACTGTCGCTTGGCTGTAATCGGGCGGCTTTGCTTGTGTTTACGGCTTTTAGCTGACACGATTCAATTAAAGCCATATAGATAACATGGTTATTGGTGGCGTCGATGTCGGCGTAATGAACGGAAAGGAGTCTGGGCATGGCGATGGTGTATCTGGCGATTAATGCAGTGCTGGCGTTGGTGTCGGTGTATGCGATTGGCGATTTGTTGGGCGGCTGGAGTGTTTCATATGTGGCGGCCATTGCGCTGATTGTGTTTTTGCCGCGCTGGTTTGCGTTGCCGGCGATGGTCGGGGCGATGTATTGCTGGCAGTGGAGCCCGCTGGTGGCGGTGGCGGTGTTAGGCTGGCCGTTACTGTTATCTTTGTCTGGCCAAGGGCTGGAGAAGTTACCGGAGCTCAATAGCCGCTGGCGTCGGGTGCCGTCGCTCTGAATTAGCCACGATTGCATCATTTGAAAAAGCTCGGAGTCTCGCCGTGCGGGGAGGCTCCGGGCTTTGTCTTTTCTATTTTCTCTTTTCTCTTATGTATCGAGCGTGATGAATAGCTCTAGCAAGGAGTTGAGGAACAATTTGCCGTGCTCCGTCAGCTGCCAATGCGTGGCGGTTTCTTCGATATAACCGGCGCGCAGCGCTTGCTCGATGGCCGGACGAATACTCTCTTCGCTTAAGCCGGTAAAGCGCGGGAAATCGGCGCGCGGAGCTGGCTCTAGCAACCGAAAACGGTTCATAAAGAACTCGAATGGCCGGTCGTCCAACGCCACTTCGCTGTGATTATCAGTATAACGCCCTTGCAAATAGCCCTTCGGATGGCGGGTTTTCACTGTGCGCAGAATGCGGCCATCGGTAAAGCTCAGCTTGCCGTGTGCGCCGCAGCCAATCCCCAGATAATCGCCAAAACGCCAGTAGTTGAGGTTATGTTGGCATTGGTAACCTGGGCGCGCATAGGCTGAGATTTCGTACTGCTCATAACCCGCTTCGGTCAGCAGTTTGTGCCCTTCGGAGAAGATCAGCCACAACATATCTTCATCTGGCAGCACTGGCGGGCGCGAGTTAAACAAGGTGTTCGGCTCGATAGTCAGTTGATACCACGACAGATGTGGCGGGGCGAGGGCAATGGCTTGGCGTAAATCGGCCAGCGCTTCTTCTAGGCTTTGCTCCGGCAGGCCGTGCATCAGATCCAAATTGAAGCTGCGCAGACCCAAACCGGTGGCTAACTCGGCGGCGCGCACCGCTTCTTGCGGCCCGTGAATACGCCCTAACCGCTGCAGTTTGTCGGCGGCAAAGCTCTGCACGCCAATTGAGATGCGGTTGATACCGGCTTGTTGATAGCCGGTGAAGCGGTCGGCCTCCACGGTGCCGGGATTGGCCTCCATGGTGATCTCCGCATCGGCGGCGACCGCAATACGCGCCCGCACGCCATCGAGCAGTTGTTGCATCCCTTCGGCGGAGAACAGGCTCGGTGTACCGCCACCGATGAAGATGGTGCTGATCTCGCGACCACTGGTCAGCGGCAGGTCAGCTTCCAAGTCATTCAGCAGATGGCCGATATACTCTTGCTCGGGCAGCCCTTGCTTGAGTGCATGCGAGTTAAAATCGCAGTACGGGCATTTTTGCACGCACCACGGAATATGGATGTACAAACTGAGCGGAGGTAACTCAAGCATGCGTCATGGCGTCCTGTAATTTTTTCAGTGCTTGTGCGCGGTGCGAGACAGCCTTTTTGTGCTCGGCGGTCAGCTCAGCTGAGGTGCAACCCAGTTCCGGCACGAAGAAAATCGGATCGTATCCAAAGCCGCCTTGTCCAGCTGGGGCGCGGGTGATCATTCCTTCCCATTGGCCGTGACAAACGATCGGCGTTGGATCTTCGGCATGGCGTAAGTATACCAGCACGCAGTGAAAACGGGCGCGGCGCTCAGCATCGGGAATGTCTTGCATCGCAGTCAGCAGCTTTTGCAGGTTCTCTTCATCGCTGGCGTTTTCTCCGGCATAGCGCGCGGAATACAGGCCCGGTGCGCCGCCGAGGCAGTCCACCGACAGACCGGAGTCATCCGCGATGGCTGGCAAACCGGTCAGGCGGCTGGCATGACGAGCTTTGAGGATCGCGTTTTCGATAAAGGTCAGGCCGGTTTCTTCGGCGGAGTCGATCCCAAATTCGCTTTGTGCGACTACGTCCAGTCCAAACGCGGCCAGCAAGTCTGCCATCTCACGCACTTTGCCTTTATTGCCGGTGGCTAAAACCACTTTTTGTTGTGCTTTTTGCATCACGTCATCCGCCTGTATCAAATCAGTTTCAGTGGGCGAGATGGTAGCGCGCTTGGCTGCTGGGTGCCAGTGGCGCGCGTATTGAAGCCAAACGTTGAGGATGAAATACGCGCCTGCGCGGGGCACGACCGGCGCGTATGGGGAATGGGGTTTATTCTGCCAAGGTTATGCCGCTAAGGTTATTCAAACACGCTTAGTCAGTATAAAACGTCTGCTGAAAACGCACGGTGCCCGAGGCGGTTTTGGACTGAATATCTAAGGTAAAGCGATAGGTTTCTTCATTAACGATAGGCACTTCCGCTAAGTAATAACGGGCGCTGCCTTCTTGTACCGCTTTAAAGCTCAGTTGGCGAGTGTTACCGATCAGGTTTTGCGCTTGGCCGCTGAGGTTGATATCTACCGCCGGTTTACCGGCCACGCTGGCATCCAGTGCGGTTACGGTCAGTATGGCGCGGTAGTTACTGCGTGTCAGGCCATTACGGCTGGCTATCTCAGGCGTTAGCATGGTGGACGGGAAAACGCTGTAGTGGATTTCCAGATTACCGAGGGTCTGTAATTGTTCGGCGCGCGCTGGCGTACTGAGCAGCAATACACTGCCGAGCAACAGCGTGACGAGACCGCGCAGGGATACTGATGGCCAAGTCTGGGCAATACGGCGTAGCAAGGCATGAGCGTAATGGTGGGTAGACGCAAGCATGGTTTCCTCCTTGAAACCGAGAATGACCACCGCAGAGCATACGGTGATAGCGATGATCCGTGGTGTTGCTAGTTTAGCAGGGCTTGCACGGTTTCGGGGATTTGTTGCGGATGCTCGATGCGCACATATTTGTGCCGTCCGAGCTCACCTTTTTCGATGCAGACATTGCCCTTGGCGACGCGAAACTGTTTGGCCAGAAACTTGGTCAAATGCGCGTTGGCTTGTCCGTCTACCGGTGGCGCGGTGATCGCCACTTTCAGCTCATCCCCATGCAGGCCAACGATTTGATCGCGGCTGGCTTTGGGTTGGATGTAGAGGCGCAATAACAGCGCCTCTTCGGTACGGCTAACGGCCATGTTGTCCTGACTCACAGCTGCATCCACATGAAGCCGAATAGATCCGCGCCCAAATAGTTCAGGGCAATCAGGATGATAGACAGCAGCATTACGGACAGATCCAAGCCGCCCATCGGTGGCAGAATACGGCGCAGTGGTGCCAGCATCGGTTCAGTCAGCTGATACAGCACATAGTCCATCGGGCTGCGGCCTTGGCTCACCCAGCTCAGCAGAGCGCGGATCAGCAGTACCCAGAAGATCATCTTACCGGCGGCTTTCAAGGTTGCCAGCACGCCTAACAGAATATAACCCAAGCTCCAAAATGCTGCGCCGGTTTGTACCATCGCCAGCAGTGGGAATTTGATAATTTGGATCACCAGCACCAGCAAAATGGTGGCAATATCCCAGCCGCCAAAGCCTGGGATCAGACGACGGAGCGGCGCAACCACCGGCTGTGTGGCTTTAACCACGAACTGAGAGAACGGGTTGTAAAAATCGGCACGGGCAGCCTGCATCCATACCCGCAACAGCAGGACGAAGACATACAGGTCGATAACAGTACTCAGCAAAAAAGTCAGTGATTGCATTATGACGCCTTGCGGTTAAATAAAAGGATTAAAACAGTTTTTCCATTTCCTGTGCGCGTTGTACCGCGGCTTGCATGGCTTTGGCAACCATTTCTGGCAAATGTTCCTCATTGAACACACGGATAGCTTCGGCCGTGGTACCGCCTTTGGAAGTAACCTGAGCACGCAGCTCTGGCAATGAGGTGTGCGGGTTTTCCACCACCATGCGCGCGGCGCCGAGCGCGGCTTGCTGCACCAGCGCACGCGCGGTATCGGCGCTAAAACCTTGGCGCTGCGCTTCGGCTTGCATCGCTTCCATAAACAAGAAGAAATAGGCCGGCGCACTGCCTGAGGCGGCGATCACGCCATTAATGTCACTTTCCGCCGCGAGCCAGCAGGTTTTGCCAACTGCACTGAGCAGGGTATCGGCAAATTGGCGATCGGCTTGATTCACCGCTGGCGCGGCAAACAGCCCGCTCATGCCTTCGCCCAGCAGTGCTGGGGTATTGGGCATTACGCGAATAATCTGTGGTGCGCCAGACAGCAATTGCTGCAACCGCGCCACGGAAATGCCGGCGGCCAGAGAGATCACCAGTTTGCCGTGCCAATTCAGTTGCGCCAGCGGCGCCAGAGTGTCAGCCATATTTTGCGGTTTAACACCGAGCACGATGACATCAGCTTCGGCGGCGGCGCTCAGGTTATCGGCGGAGGTCTGGATCCCGAAGCGATCGGCCAGCGCATGGCGGGTTTCTGCCGTGCGGTTAGTGGCGCAGATCAGTGGCGCAGGATAGCCTGCACGCAACAAACCGGCGATGATCGCTTGCGCCATGTTACCGGCACCGATAAAGGTAATTTTACGCTGCTCCATATTCATCTCTTTTGTTGTCGCTCCATAACCTGAACGCGTCGTCAGTGGCTTGTACTAGCCGTGAGTCAACGCAATGCGAAACTCAGTGCTGACCGTAATCGCGCGCGCCAAAAATGGCGGTACCGATGCGCACCATGGTGCTGCCGGCGGCTATTGCGGCGCTCATGTCACCGGTCATCCCCATGGATAGGGTATCAATTTCTGGATGGGTTTGCTTGAGCAGCTCAAATACCGCGGTCAGCTTGGCAAAGTCCGCATATTGGGTTGCGTAATCGTGACTTTCTTGGGGAATGGTCATCAATCCGCGCAAACGCAGCTGCGGTAAGTTGGCAATCTGATCGGCCAAGGCGAGCACTTCGCTGGCATCAATACCGGATTTGCTCTCTTCGCTGCTGACTTTGACCTGAATCAGTACGTTCAGCGGCGCTTTATCCGCTGGGCGCTGTTCATTGAGACGCTGGGCGATCTTCAAGCGATCGACCGTGTGCATCCAATCAAAGTGCTCGGCAACCAGTCGGCTTTTGTTGCTTTGCAGTGGGCCAATAAAGTGCCATTCCAGCTCGGCAGCATACGGCGTAGTGGCAAAATGCTGGATTTTATCCACCCCTTCTTGCACATAGTTTTCACCAAAGGCGCGTTGACCGGCCTCGATGGCTTCCTGAACCGCAGTCACAGGTTTGGTTTTGCTCACCGCCAGCAGTGTAACGGATTCAGGAGCTCGCTCGCATTTTGCAGCGGCGTCGGCGATTTGTTGCTTAATCGCGTGTAGGTTCTCTTTAATACTTTGCATGTCGTTGTTTTAAGGGACTTAAATGGACATAACAGAACTGTTGGCTTTTAGTGTAAAACATAATGCCTCGGATCTGCACCTATCTGCCGGTAACCCACCGCTGATCCGCGTCGACGGAGAAGTGCGTCGGGTCAATATGCCGGTCCTGGATGGCCGTGAAGTGCGCCGTCTGGTGTATGACATTATGAACGATGTTCAGCGCCGTGACTTTGAAACTGAGATGGAACTGGACTTTTCGTTCGAACTGAACGGGGTTGGCCGTTTCCGGGTTAATGCTTATCAGCAGCAACGGGGAATTTCGGCGGCACTGCGTACCATACCTACAGATATACCAACACTGGAGCAGTTAAACGCACCGGAAGTGTTTCGGAATATTGCCATGCAGCCGCGTGGATTGGTATTGGTGACCGGCCCGACCGGCTCGGGGAAGTCGACCACCTTGGCGGCGATGCTCAATTATGTCAATCAGCACATGCATCACCACATTCTGACCATTGAAGATCCGATAGAATTTATCCACACCAGTAACAAGTGCCTGATTAACCAGCGTGAGGTGCATCGGCATACCCACAGTTTTAATAATGCACTGCGCTCGGCGCTGCGTGAAGACCCGGATGTGATTTTGGTGGGTGAGCTGCGCGATCTGGAAACCATTCGTCTGGCACTGACTGCCGCCGAAACCGGCCACTTGGTGTTTGGCACCTTGCACACCAGCTCGGCGGCCAAAACCATCGACCGTATTGTGGATGTGTTCCCCGGCGCGGAAAAAGACATGGTGCGCTCGATGCTGTCTGAATCGCTCAAAGCGGTTATCTCGCAGGTATTGCTGCGTAAAGAAGGCGGCGGACGTGTGGCGGCGCACGAGATCATGCTGGGAACGCCAGCTATTCGTAACTTGATCCGCGAAGATAAAATTCACCAGATCTATTCGATTTTGCAGACCAGCTCGCGTCAAGGTATGCAGACGTTGGAGCAGGCGCTGAATGTGCTGACCAGTCAGGGCGTGGTCAGCTACGAAGAGGCGCAGCGCAAGATGAACTCGTTGATGGATGGCGGGATCCAAAACGGCAATACCGCGGGTGGCACCGGTGCAGGAGCGATGGGCTATGGTTTCGCTGGATGAGTTATTGCAGGAGATGCTGCGCCAGCAGGCGTCGGATCTGTATGTTTCGGTCGATGTGCCCGCGCAGCTGCGCATCAATCATGAGCTGCACCCACTAGGTGAGGCGCTGTCGATTGAAACGGTCACCGAGCTGGTGGCGCAGGCGATGGGCGCCGAGCGCTTCTTACAGTTTTGTCAGCAAAAAGAGGGCAACATGGCGCTGGTGCGTCCGTTTGCCCGTTTTCGGGTCTCCGGTTTTTGGCAGCGTGAATTGCCGGGCATGGTGATCCGTCATATTCGTACCGATATTCCGACCATTGAAGAGCTGGGCTTACCGATGTTAACCGGTGAGCTGGCGATGACGCGCAAAGGCTTGATTTTGGTGGTCGGCGCTACCGGCAGCGGGAAAACCACCACGCTGGCAGCAATGCTCGGCTATCGCAACGAGTTTGACCATTCGCATATTCTGACGGTGGAAGACCCAATTGAATTTATCCATCCGCATAAGCGTTGTTTGATCACTCAGCGTGAAGTGGGCATGGATACCGAAAGCTACGAGGTAGCCTTGCGTAACGCGCTGCGCCAAGCACCGGATGTGATTCAGGTCGGTGAGATCCGCACCCGTGACACGCTGCAACATGCGATTGGCTTTTCCGAAACCGGTCATCTGTGTATCGCCACCTTGCACGCCAATAACGCCAGCCAAGCGCTGGAGCGAATGGTACACATGATCCCTGAAGGCAGTCGCGAAGCTTTCTTGTTTGATTTATCCAACAACTTGCGCGCCATTATCGGGCAGCAGCTGGTGCCGGGGATCACCCCAGGGCGCCGTTTGCTGGTGCACGAGATTTTGATTAATACGCCGCGTGTGACCGATTTGCTGCGTAAAAATCAGTTGTACGAGCTGCGCGATGTGATGGCCAGTAACAGCGAGATTGGCATGTGCACCTTTGACCAATCGCTGTATGGCTTGTATCGGCGCGGGCTGATTAGCTATACCGATGCGCTGCACTATGCGGAGTCAGCTAACGATTTGCGTTTGCGGATCCGCAGTAGCGGGGATGAGCCGTTCTCACCGAACACCTTCGATGATGTGACGGTGGATTTAAGCTAATGCCAAAGGATGTTGAGTGCGGTGGGGCTTGCTGGCGGTATGACTGTGCATCTCGCCAGTGAGCTTGCCCTGCGCTAAGATAAAGCCAAGACGCACATGCGCGCTGTAAGCACTGTGCTGAGATGCTGTGTATCGTTACCGGCTGATGATGTCTGTGACATGACTGCGCCCCGTTTTGCTGGCCAAAGCGGGGCGTGTTGTCTTTATGGCCTATTGGTGGGCGAAGTAGGAGTGGCTATGACGTTGCAAACCTCGGTTGAGGTCAGAAACAAGCTGGGCATGCATGCGCGCCCGGCCATGATGCTGTTTGAGCTGGTTCAAAAGTTTGATGCGCGGGTTGTACTGCGTAACTCTGCGGGCACCGAAGCGGAGGCCAACAGTATTATTGCCATGTTGATGCTGGAATCCGCGCAAGGCGGGCAGATCAGCGTGCAGGTCGACGGGCCACAAGAAAAAGAGGCGATGGCCGCAGTAGTGGCGCTGTTTGAAAGTGGGTTTGATGAGGAGGTCTGATCCTCCTCAATCCTCATTACCCCAAATTCTGCTCGAACCAACTTTCCAGAATCACGCAGGCGGAAGCCGCATCGACGCGGCCTTTGTCCAGCGCACGGAAACCACCGCTGGCAAACAGATGCGAACGGGCTTCTACGGTAGACAGGCGCTCATCGTGCAGCACGACCTTTTGCCCGAAGCGCCCTTGCAGACGATTGGCAAATTTGCGCGCACAGGCGGTGACCGGTTGCTCGGTGCCGTCCATATTCAGCGGCAGGCCAACCACCACCAGATCCGGTTTCCACTCGTTGAGCAGCTTTTGCAGTTGCTCCCAGTCTGGGATCCCATCGCGCGCTTTGAGCGAGGCGATAGGACGCGCGGTGGCGGTAATTTCTTGCCCGATGGCGACACCGATACTTTTGGTGCCGAAATCAAAGGCCATCATGGTTCGACTCATAGATACAGGCTCACGTAGACAAAATTAAGCATGGCCAGCATGTGGCGCTATCTGGCGGATATCGATGCCCAGCTTGCGCGCGGCGGCTTGCCAACGCTCATTGATCGGGGTGTTAAACAAAATGTCCGGATCGGCTTCCACTGTCAGCCACGCGTTGGCCTTGATCTCTTCTTCCAGCTGATCTTTTTCCCAGCCGGCATACCCCAGCGCGACCAAGACTTGCTTAGGCTGATTAGGCGTGCCGAGGGTTTCTAAAATATCGCGCGACGTGGTGATCATCACGTCGGAAGTCAGCTGCAAGCTCGCGCCAAATTGATCGCTAGGGGTGTGCAGCACAAAGCCGCGATCGTTGGCGATCGGGCCTCCGGCCAACACCGGACGGTTCAGGCGAATAGCCGGATCGCGCGGCTCTGGCGTGATCTCTATCTGCGCCAGCATCTCTTCCAGCGTCATTTCCGACGGACGAGTCAGGGTGATGCCCATAGCACCGTCAGTCGCGGTGTGTTCACAGATATACACCACCGAACGTTTAAAGAACGGATCCTGCATGCCCGGCATGGCCACGAGGAAATGGTTTTGCAAGTTCATGGTAGGTCGGAATCACCAGGTTGAAAGTCACGAAAATCAGGACCGCTGCCGTAAGGCCGCGGAGCGAGGTGGACAAGTATGCCAGCCTTGTGGGGCTGTCGTCACGCCCGCTGGCGGGAGATCTGATGGCAGTATAGCGCCGGATAAGAGAAGAAAAGCATCGCGCGGCGATTTTCCCCTATCCGGCCAGCCGGTTAAGCCGGCTGAGTAAGTTTAGGCGCGTTTACCTAAACGGCTTTCGATGGCATCCATCAGCATACCGGTGATCGAGACTGGGAACGCAGCTTCGATTTCGCGGATGCAGGTTGGGCTAGTGACGTTGATTTCAGTCAGCTTATCGCCAATCACATCCAGTCCGACAAAAATCAGCCCTTTTTGCTTAAGCACTGGCGCTACGGCGCGAGCAATCGCCCAATCCGATTCGCTCAGTGGGCGTGCTTCACCGCGGCCACCGGCGGCCAAGTTACCTCGGGTTTCGCCTTTTTGCGGAATACGCGCCAAGCAGTATGGCACCGGCTCACCGTCGACCACCAAAATGCGTTTATCGCCTTCGGTAATGGCCGGAATAAAGGTCTGCGCCATACAAAAATGCTGCTGATAACCGGTCAGGGTTTCGATGATCACTGACAGGTTTGGATCGCCGGCTTTGATGCGGAAAATCGAGGTGCCACCCATGCCGTCGAGCGGCTTGAGGATGATATCGCCATGCTGCTGGTGGAACGCGCGGATACGCTCGGCGCTACGGGTCACCAGTGTGGTTGGCGTCAGATCGGAGAACCACGCGGTAAACAGCTTTTCGTTACAGTCACGCAGGCTTTGCGGCTTGTTGACGATTAGCGTACCGGCTTCCTCGGCGCGCTCCAGAATGTAAGTCGCGTAGATGTATTCGGTATCAAACGGCGGATCTTTACGCATCAGGATCACGTCCAGATCGGCCAGTGGCATATGCTGCTCGCTTGCGAAGCTGAACCAGTGCTGCTTGTCATCATGCACGCTCAGCAGGCGTGTACGGGCCTTAGCTTCACCGCTATCCAGATACAGGTCTGCCATTTCCATATAGTGCAGTTCATAGCCGCGCTTTTGCGCTTCTTGCAACATGGCAAAACTGGAATCTTTCTTGATGTTGATGGATGCAATCGGATCCATCACGATACCCAACTTGATCATAAGAACTCCTTAACCCAGATCGCCGAAGCGAACTTGTAATGCGGTGATCGCGGTCAATGCGGCGGTTTCGGTGCGCAAGACCCGTGGACCGAGCAGAATTTCAGTAAAGGCATACTGCTCAGTCATCGCAATTTCTTCTGCCGATAGACCGCCTTCCGGACCAATCAACAGGCGCACGCCTTCTGGCGGCAGTGTTGGCAGTGTATTGATGCTGTAGCGCGCGCGTGGATGCAGGTTCAGCTTCAGGCTGCCATCGTTTTCGGCGCACCAGTTTTCCAGCTTCATCGCCGGGCGGATCACTGGCACGGCGTTGCGTCCGCACTGCTCACAAGCGGCCACTGCAATTTTTTGCCACTGCTGGATTTTTTTCTCCATCCGCTCAGCATCGAGGCGAACCCCACAACGCTCTGAAATCAGCGGGGTGATTTCGGTGACGCCGAGTTCGACCGATTTTTGAATGGTGAACTCCATCTTATCGCCACGGGAAATCACTTGCCCTAAATGGATGCGCAGCGGTGATTCACGGTTGTCTTCGCTCGCTTCGGTGACGGTGGCCGTCACCTGACGTTTGCTGCTTTCAGTGATCCGCGCCCGAAAAACTTGGTTACTGCCATCAAACAGATCCAGTTCATCGTCCGCGGTCATGCGTAATACCCGGCCCACGTGGTTGGCCGCATCGTCACTCAGGGTTACCAGCTGGCCAACAGTCAGTGGTTCAGGGTGATAAATACGAGGAATGCGCATAGGTCAGTGTCGTCATTGAAAAAGTTTTAATGCATAACATCTTACCATGCCTGAATAGTTCCTGCTGCTTTGCATCGGGTTTTCGAATAGACGGTAATTTGGCTGGTAATTAGTTAGCTAGCTAATTACAATTGTGATCAACTTCAAAGGATTTCAAGAGTAGAATTTCGGAGATTACAGTATGTCTACCCAGCACCGGCTGACTTTGGCCTATTGCGAACAGCATTTACCGGACTTGGATTTGGAGCGTATTCGCCTTTCGATCGATTTTTTTGAAGAGATCGATAAGTTGCGCTGTGGCTTGTTGCAGATAGCGGAATTATCCGGCTTGCAGGTAGGTCGTTTTTATATTTTGCGTATGTTGTTTGTCAGCCCAGAGCAGTCGTTATTACCGAGTGTTCTGGCTGAGGCTCTGGGGGTGGCGCGAGCTTCTATCAGTAAGCAGCTCGATATTCTGGAACAGCAAGGCATGGTGGCGCGCCGGATTAATCCTGAGGATCGGCGTTCGGTGTATGTACAGCTGACACCGGCAGGTGCCGAATTTATGCGCCGAGAATTGCCGTTATACCTACAGCGGGTTGACCGAGGGTTAACGGAATTTGAAACCACGCAGTTCAGTGCGGTGGTGGCACAGCTGCGTCGAGTACAACTCGGTATAGAACGAGAGTTAAGCGGAGTCAATGAGCAAGCATGAGTACGTTTTTGTCGCAAGATGTAGTGCTGTTTGATGTCTACATCCCGCGTCTGGTGGTGCTGGGGTTACTGGCGTTTATCTTCGTCTCGCTGGTGTTGCGGTTTACCGCCCGGCGTGGCTGGCTAGCCAAATTATGGCATCCACGTTTAGTGGTGTGGGTCAGCGGTTGTGGTGTATTGGCGCTGTTAAGCCTGATGTATCACTAAAAGTATAATTAACGATAAGTTTAAGAAGAATATGTCAGTCGATCCTCGTCGCCGTAAGGTACTGTTATCCCTTGGAGTTATGTTCGCCGCACTGCTGGTGATTGCTGGGGCGTTTAAATATCACCAACGTTCGCCGCAAACCCGGCATGCGGTGGTACGGGCCAATATTATTGCCCTGGCGCCACAAGTGAGCGGCGCTATTGTGGACGTGGCGGTTAGCGATAACCAACCGGTGAAAAAAGGGCAATTGTTACTGCGCATTGATCCGCGTCCGTACCAGTTAGCGGTGGATAAAGCCACCGTGGATCTGGCCAGTGCCCAGCAACAAGTCAGCCAATTAGAAGAAGCGGTTAAGAGTGCGCAAGCCAATGTCACCGCCGCGCAAACGCGCTATGAGTATGCGGTCAAAGAGATGTCGCGGGTGCAGCGTTTATGGCAGCAAAAAACCTTATCGCAAAGCACTTATGATCAAGCGCAGCGCGATGTGAATGTGGCGCGTTCGGATGTGCAAGCGGCGCAGAGCAAGCTGGCACAAGCGCATGCGCAGCTTGGCAGTGCGGGAGCCAATAACACCTTGCTGCGCGCTGCCAGAGTGGCGCTGGAAAAAGCGCAGTTAGATCTGGATAGAACCAGTTTGTACGCGGTGGCCGATGGTTATGTGTCATCGGTAAATATCCACAGTGGTGATTTTGCCCAAGTGGGCAAGCCGGTGATCGCGCAAGTGGATGCGGAGCATATGTGGGTGGAAGGGGCGTTCTCAGAAACCGATTTGGGCAATATCCGCGCCGGCATGCCGGCACAGGTTACGCTGATGGCGTACCAGAACCGAGTCTTGCGCGGCCATGTGGATAGTATTGGCCGTGCGCTTGACCCACAGGATATGGGCAGCGGTAGCAGCCTGATCCCGAACTTACCGAAAGTGTTCGACTGGGTACGTTTGGCACAGAATATTCCGGTGAAAATCCTGCTCGATCAGCGTCCTGCAGACATGGAAATCCTGCCCGGGCTGACCGCTACTGTTAACTTGCAGGCACAGTAAGCCATGAATCGGTTACGTTTTTGGCGCTCGTTGCGCCTGACGGTGGCCATTATCCTCAGCCTGTTTCTTGCCATGGGGCTGGGGATGCACAACCCGCTGTGGGCACCGACCAGCGTGTTGATGGTCGAGGCCGGTACGGTCGGCGAAGCGCAGATGCGCTGGTGGCAGCGGATTGCCGGCACCGTGCTCGGCGTGCTGTGGGGCTTTTTCCTGATCTGGCACTTTGTGCAGCGCCCAGAGCAGTTGATTGTCCTGTGTGGCCTGAGCGCATTTGTGCTGGCCTATGCCAGCTTGACCCACTTTGCTTGGCAAGATTTCTGGCGCTGGGTGTTGGTGGGGCTGCTGGTGATGCTGTGCTACGGCATTTTGAACCCAATGGGATCGTTCAGCGTGATGGTCGATCGTATCGGCTGTGTGTTTATCGGTGCAACGACCATCTATGTGCTGCATATCTTGTGGCCGCTGGAGGTGGGGCGTAGCCATCAGGAGCAGCAACAAGCGCTATTGCGCTCGTTACAAGGCTGGTTGGATGCGAGCCCCGAGGCATTGCCGGGCCACTTTTTTGGCTTGCTTGGACAGCTGCGTATGCTGCGCTTTCGTCTGTCGCGTAACTACGGTGACTACCATGTGTTGCACGATCCGCAGCGAAAAGCGATCGGCAGTCTGTACGGCGTTGAGCTGCTGGCGCGGCATCTGTATGCATGGCGCGTCAAATGCCCGCAGCCGGAGCCGGCCGAGCTGGAATGGGTGCGCGCGCTGATCGCTTCCTTGAGTGAGGGCGCGGTATTACCAGCGCCGCCGTCGGCACTGCGCAGTGGCTCGTTATTGTCGTTGATGCAGCAAGACGCCCAGCAGTTGCAGGCCGGACATAGCTGCTCGAAAAGCATGTTGCGTTGGCAGTGGCAAAATCGACTGTTTCAGGCCGGTACGGACTCACCGCTGCTGAGCGCACTGGTGATTGGCGGCGTGTGCGCGGCGAGCTTGCAGATTTGGCATTACACCGGCTGGCCGGGCGGCAATCTGGTGGTGCTGCTGGCCACGGTGTCGCTGTTGATGTCGCAGTATGCCGAGAAAGTTCCGACCCGCTTGTTCATGTTGCCGCTGTTCATCGGTAGCCTAGTGCTGTTTCCGATCTTCGTGTTTGTCTTGCCGCAGTTGGGCTCCGATGATGCGCTGATCATCATGCTGGTGGCGGTGTACTTGCCGTTGGCGTGGTTACTGCACGGCTCTAACCGCACCTTGGCGGTGGTCGGCTCGCTGATGTCAGTGATGATTAACTCCGGCTCAAGCAACTACATCCCCAGTGAGCTGTATGTGCAGCGCTTTTTCGTGATGTGCTGGGCGTGTTTAGGGGTGGGGCTGTTATTTCCGGTGGCGCAGCATATCTTGCTGCCGGATGATACCGAGCAACGCCTGAAGAATCACTTTGCGGTGTGGCAGCGTGAATGGCGGCACTGGATGTTGCAGCCGTATCAGACCGATATGACGCGTAAGGCGGCGCAGATGGAGCGGCGCACCGATATCATTCTGGCGCTGTATGGCCGTTTGCCGAAAAACAAACAGGCCAATTGGCAGGCTAAGCTGGCGCAATTGCCGCTGCTGATGGCCACCTGTCAGCAGTGGAGCTACAGCAAACGTACCGAGTCGGTCACGTCACATCGCTAGTAAACGCATATCGCTAGGATGCTAAGCGATACGTGCAGGCTGACATCGCAGCGTTTAATGTTCGCAAGTACAAAAACGGGAGCCTAGGCTCCCGTTTTTTATCGGTGTTGTGACCAGCAATACGCAAACGTCAGTCTTTCAGACCGACTTTCGCACAGGCTTGCTGCACATACGGGTTATGGTTGCCTTGAATACCGGCGACCAGCCCATCGCGCTTACATTCCCACGCGGTCACCGGATAGGTTTTGTCCCAAGCGGTAAACAGTTGAGTTTGTTGGCGTGACAGACGCAAATCGTAATTATCCCGCATGTAGAAGTAGGTACGGGCAATGGCACCGCGCGCGCGTGCTGGTGGCTCGGCACGTTTGCCTTTAAAGTCGACCTTCATCTCACAGTTACCATATTGGCCTTCGCTGCCATTCCACTGTGAATATTGGAAGTTGCTGCGATCGCCATTGACCTCACCGATGGCCGGTTGCAAATTGTGCAGGTCAGACTCCATTTTGCGGAAACGGCCATCTTCACCACAGGCTTTGCGTCCACCTTGTTGCCAGCACTGCAACTGATGACCAAATTCCCACGCTGGTACCACGTGCTCCCACTCAATGCGGTTGGCTCGGTTAGCGTTTTTACGTACTTGATAGCCAATCGCATCCAGATCCGGCACCATTTTTTTGCCTTCAAATCGAATGGGCGCGGCGCAGTAAAAGGTCACTGGATTTTGTTTCACGATTTTTACCCCAGCGGCTTTCGCTTGGGAAAAGTTTTGTGGCGCCGCGGCCAAGGCCGGCAGGGCTGGCGCTAATAGGGTCGGTAACAGCAGCCAGATGGCGGAGCGGCGAGCAAAAGAAAAAGACATAGTGGTTGAAATCAGTGGTTCAAACATACTGATTAGTGTAATTGACCAGACCTGAAATAGAAACTTTGTGTAATGAATGCCAGAACGCTCTTAGCTGGCATTTCCCTCTGTCTTTCCCTCGGTAGTCGTTGTTGCGGCTAGTGCGAGCGGTTTTAGCTCCTGCTGACACTGACGGCACAGATAGCGGCTTTCACCGCGCAGCACTCGATTATGTCGGCGAATACTGAGTGCGTGCTGCTGACAGGCACACTGATAGGCCACCGTGCGTCCACGCACGTTGCTGACATCAAAGCGGTGAGTGCGCCGTGCCGGACGACCCAGCACCGTTTCCATCAGCCAGCACCATTCGGCGCCATGCGGGGCAATACGGCTACGCCGCTTGCGCCACGCGGCTGGTAACTGCGCGCTAAGTGCCGGTGAAATCGGCTGACAACAGAGCCAATAGGCCAGCAAATGCGCCAATTCATGGGGGATCACTTCTTGGATAAAGGCACTGCCGTTTTCTTGCAGCAAAACCGGATTGAGGCGAATTTCACCGAGCTGCAGATGCGCGCTGCCGGCGCTCACCCCACGCTGGCGATAGCTGACTCGCGGCTCAGGAAAAGGGCTGTCAAAGTAGTCAGCGGCCATGGCCAGATACTGGCGTAGGCACTGCATGACTTCTTGTTGTAAGGCGGTAGGCAGTCGAGGGCTAGGCATAAGTCAGTACGGCGTGTTAATTCCAATAAAGAGTTGGGGGATAAGCGAGGCATTGTGACCAAAGCCGGCAGCCAGTGCAAACCGTAACACAGGGAGCCAAATAGGCGCTTAACGATAACAAGACGGCCAAAAGGATATAAAAAAGACATAAAAAAACCGGGCTGAGCCCGGTTTTTTTGTGCAGATTACCCGCGTGGCGGCTGACTGACCGAAGTCTTATTTCAGACCTGCTGCTTCACGCAGAGCCGCTGCTTTGTCAGTGGCTTCCCACGGGAACTCTTCACGGCCAAAGTGACCGTAGGCTGCAGTCTTCTGATAGATTGGCTGGATCAGATCCAGCATCTTGATCAGGCCGTAAGGACGCAGATCGAAGAATTCACGTACCAGTGAGTTCAGCAGCTCTTGCTCAACTTTGGCGGTACCGAAGGTTTCCACCATGATAGAGGTTGGCTCAGCGACACCGATGGCGTAAGACACTTGGATCTCACAGCGATCTGCCAGACCGGCCGCAACGATGTTTTTCGCCACATAACGCGCCGCATAGGCTGCAGAGCGGTCAACTTTTGATGGGTCTTTACCCGAGAAGGCACCACCACCATGACGCGCCGCACCACCGTAAGTATCTACGATGATCTTACGACCGGTCAGACCGCAGTCACCCATAGGACCACCGATAACGAAACGGCCAGTTGGGTTGATGAAGTACTTGGTCTCTTTGGACAGCCACTCGGTTGGCAGCACTGGCTTGATGATGGTTTCCATCACCGCTTCTTGCAGCTCTTTGTGACCGATAGACTCGCTGTGCTGAGTAGACAGCACGACGGCATCGATACCGACAATCTTGTGATCTTCGTACTTGAAGGTCACCTGGCTCTTCGCATCTGGACGCAGCCACGGCAGCGTGCCGTCTTTACGTACTTGTGCTTGGCGCTCCATCAGACGGTGTGCATAAGTGATTGGGGCTGGCATCAGCACGTCAGTTTCGTTGGTCGCGTAACCAAACATCAGACCTTGGTCGCCTGCACCTTGCTCCAGAGGATCTTTACGGTCAACACCTTGGTTGATATCTGGAGATTGCTTACCGATCGCGCTCAGTACCGCACAAGAGTTGGCGTCAAAGCCCATTTGTGAACTGGTGTAACCGATGTCGCAGACGGTCTTACGCGCCAGCTCTTCGATATCGACCCAGGCGGTGGTGGTGATTTCGCCACCAACCAGCACCATACCGGTCTTCACGTAGGTTTCACAAGCCACGCGTGCTTTAGGATCTTGCTTCAGAATGGCGTCCAGTACGGCGTCGGAAATCTGGTCAGCAATTTTATCAGGATGCCCTTCAGAAACGGATTCTGAAGTGAACAGGTGTCTTGTCATGGGATGCCAAGCTCCGAAAATCAATCAAATAAAAATCTACTTTGTAGATATATCCACAAACCGATTGCTTGTGGATGTATCCACATCTGGACGGCTATTCTAATTTCCCGCCCTTGCTATTGCCAGCAAATTTTTTTGCAAATCGTTTCTTGTGATTGCGGTGGCATTTTCAGCAAAATTCAGCTTTGCATTTTGTTACAATTACCGGTATAACTCGCCGCGCATCCGGACGGAGTAGCCCGGCCTGCCTAGCGTGTCCATCAGTCATGTCACTCGCCATGTCACTGATGCATGACGGCGCTGTTGGCCTTGCTGAATCCCAGGTTGGCAAAACCCCTTTTATTTTCATTAACCAAATGCGTAAGCAAGAGGTGGTTTTTAACCCTTGGGACCTGAGATTCAGATGCATCCAAGGGGAGATGGAGAACCTGTAACATGTCTTTTTCTCTGTTTTCCGGCCACAACGGCCACATCCGTCCTTTCGCGTCCCGTGCGCGCACCGTTCATTCTCCTGTTATGTCCCGCTGTGCTCTTAGGCTGTTATCGAGGCCGATGCCCAGCGCCAGTCGTATTTGAGCTCATTGCTACTCGCTTTCTGATGTCTGACCGCCAGATATCTGAATGTCGGCGTACTGAGTTTTGCTTCACTTACGTTTAACACCTTGTATTGATTTGCTAATAGTCTGCGCGAATAGGCCTACTCAGTCTTCACCGGCTCAGTACGGTACTTGCACCGCATCACGGGCACCGGATTAGTCATCATCTGCCCTGTGTGCAAGTTCGCTGTATCAGTGTTCGCGCAGCAATGCATGGTGTTGAGGTAATTGACGGGGAAACTGCCCCGAACCGTCCCAGTGTTGGTTAACTTATCATCAGCCACGCTGGATGCCGTCCCACTGTCATGCCATGATCAGGAATACCGCAATGACAGATATTTTGGTTGAACGCCCGGTTGCCACCGGCAGTTATGTTGCCCCACATCAAAATGAGGAAAATACGATGTCTAGCCGTACCGCAGGTAAAGCGCTCCGTACTTATAACGTCGCTCACTGGGGCGGTGGCTATTTTGATGTGAATGAACTAGGTCACATTACGGTGTGCCCGAATCCTGAGCGCCCGGAAGCGCGCGTTGATCTGGCCGATTTGGTGCGCCAGCTGCAAAGCGAAGGTCAGCAGATGCCGACCCTGTTCTGCTTCCCGCAAATTTTGCAACACCGCCTGCGTTCGATTAACGCGGCGTTCAAACGTGCGCGCAAAGATTTCGGTTATGAAAACAATTACATGCTGGTGTACCCGATTAAAGTTAACCAGCATCGTCGCGTGATTGAATCACTGGTGCATGCCGGTGAGCCGTTGGGGCTGGAAGCCGGCTCGAAAGCCGAATTGATGGCTGTGCTGGGACATGCCGGTCTGACTCGTAGCCTGATTGTGTGTAATGGCTATAAAGATCGTGAATACGTGCGCACTGCGCTGATTGGCGAAAAGCTGGGTCACAAAGTCTATCTGGTGATTGAGAAGCTGTCGGAAATCCAGTTGGTGCTGGAAGAAGCGCGCAAGCTGAATGTCACCCCACGTCTGGGCGTGCGTGCGCGTCTGGCGTCGCAAGGCTCAGGCAAATGGCAGTCCTCCGGTGGTGAGAAATCCAAGTTTGGTTTATCCGCAGAGCAAGTGCTGACATTGGTCGAGATGCTGCGCAGTGCCGGTAGCCTTGAGAGCTTGCAGTTGCTGCACTTCCACCTCGGCTCTCAGCTCGGCAACATCCGCGATGTGGCCACCGGCGTGCGTGAGAGTGCGCGGTTTTATGTTGAGCTGCATAAGCTGGGCGTTAACATCCAGTGCTTCGATGTCGGCGGCGGTCTGGGCGTGGATTACGAGGGCACCCGTACCCAATCCGATTGCTCGGTGAACTACGGTCTGAACGAATATGCCAGCACCGTGGTGTGGGGCATCGGTGAGGCCTGCCGTCAGAACAATTTGCCGCATCCTTTGATCATCACTGAGTCAGGCCGTGCGACTACGGCGCACCATGCGGTGCTGGTGTCTAACGTGATTGGCATTGAGCGTCATGACCCGAGCGAGCCATTGCCGCCGGCAGCCGATGCGCCGCGCGTGCTGCACAGCATGTGGGAAACATGGCAGGAGCTGTGCCAGTCACGCGATAAACGCTCTTTGCGCGCGTGGCTGCACGAAAGCCAGTTTGACCTGTCTGACGTGCACACCCAGTATTCTGTCGGCGTTCTTAATCTGGCGCAGCGTGCCTATGCCGAGCAGCTGCATTTGGCCCTGTGCATCAAGATTAACGAGCTGCTGAGTCCGAATAATCGTGCGCACCGTCCGGTGATTGATGAGCTGCAAGAGCGTTTGGCCGACAAGCTGTACGTCAACTTCTCACTGTTCCAATCGATGCCTGATGCGTGGGGGATTGATCAACTGTTCCCTGTGCTGCCTTTGGAGCACCTGAACGAAGCGCCAACTCGCCGCGCCGTGCTGCTGGATATCACCTGTGACTCCGATGGCGCCATCGATCAATACATCGATGGTGATGGGGTGGAAACCACCATGCCGATGCCAGAGTACGATCCCGAAAATCCTCCGCTGCTGGGCTTTTTCATGGTTGGCGCGTATCAGGAAATTTTGGGCAACATGCACAACCTGTTTGGCGATACCGCCAGCATGGATGTGCAGGTCTTCGACAACGGTGACGTGGAAGTGTACGCCTCCAGCGACGGTGACACCGTGGCTGGCATGCTGGAATACGTGCGTCTGGAGCCGGAAACCTTACTGACCCGTTACCGCGAACAAGTGGCGGCGTCTGGCTTGCCAGAAGAGGAGCAAGCAGCCTACTTGACGGAATTGGAAGCAGGTCTTTACGGTTATACATATTTAGAAGAAATTTAATGCTGGATGGCAGGCTTGCCTGCCATTAGAATCCACGGTTGCCAGCCGCGATGGGATCGTGGCGCACTGTTCTTTTTAAGTTGAGGTATTTATGAGCACCCTGGGTAATAAACCAGATATGTCTCTGGTTTCCAACGCGTTCGGTTTCCTGCGTCTGCCATTGAACTTTATGCCATATGACAGCGATGCCGATTGGGTGATTACTGGTGTTCCATTTGATATGGCAACCTCTGGCCGTGCGGGTGCCCGCCACGGTGCAGGTGCAATGCGTCAAGTTTCCACCAATCTGGCGTGGGAACATAACCGCTTCCCATGGAACTTCGATTTCCGTGACCGTCTGAAAGTGGTTGACTGTGGTGACGTGGTATTCAACTTCGGTGATGCCCGTGACATGAGCGAAACCCTGCAGGCGCACACTGAGAAACTGCTGGCCGCGGGTAAGCGTTGCCTGACTTTCGGTGGTGACCACTTCGTGACTCTGCCACTGCTGCGCGCTCACGCGAAGCATTTCGGTAAAATGGCGCTGATCCACTTCGATGCGCACACTGATACCTATGCTTGGGGTGCAGAGTTCGACCACGGCACTATGTTCTACACAGCGCCGAAAGAAGGTCTGATCGACCCAACTAAATCCGTACAGATCGGTATCCGTACCGAGTATGACCGTGACAACGGTTTCACCGTACTGGATGCGCCACAAGTGAATGATCGCACTGTGGAAGATGTTGTGGCTCAGATCAAATCCATCGTGGGCGATATGCCGGTATACCTGACTTTCGATATCGACTGTCTGGATCCAGCACACGCACCAGGTACTGGTACTCCAGTTATCGGTGGTATCACTTCTGACCGCGCTCTGAAGATTGTTCGTGGCCTGCAAGGTCTGAACATCGTGGGTATGGACGTAGTAGAAGTTTCCCCAGCGTACGACCACGCTGAGATGACTTCTCTGGCTGCTGCTACTCTGGCGCTGGAAATGCTGTACGTTCAAGCGGCGAACAAAGGCGAGTAATCCCGCTTTTGCGAGACTGAAAAAAGCCCCGTCTAGACGGGGCTTTTTGTTTGAAGTGGGATGTCTTGCGCCACACTGTAGCGCAATAAACCACTAGCGCTGCGCGGTTAGTTTCTCCAGATCGGCCTCAATTTCCGCAATCTTATTGGCCACCACTTTTTCTAGGTGGCGCAAATCACCCAGAATTTTTTGCTTCAATTCCGCTTCACTCAAGGTCCGCCCTGCGCTGGTTAAGCTCGTGCTGCTATTACCGGTGACATGCTCTAATTCATCGAGCAAAAAACGCAGATTCGGATTAATTTCACTGACCGCTTGATAGTGCGCTGGCTGGCCATCGACCGGTAGGGTTTTATGCGGACGTGGATATTTGAATTTGACGCTTTTGGCAAAAAACTCGCCTTTTTCTTTCTGAAAATAGATTTTCAGAATATCGAAGTCAGCTTCCTGCCGCAGGCTGTAACGGTCAATCTCGTGCGGATGGGTAATTCCAAGCTTTTTCAGATTCTCGTACATAAAACGCACCGTTTTGTTTTTTATCAGTCATCCATACCAAACAGCATGCGTCAGTAGCACTTTTTTTGCTGTGATCCTGTTAAGGAAAATGAATGCTGAAAAAAGGTAATCACGATGTTATCAATGCGGCTTCGATGTGGTAGTGAGCGGGTGGGTGACTTAGGATGTGGACGGCAAAGAAAGAAAAACCCGGACCAGCCGGGTTTAGAAAAAGATGACGCGAGCGTAGGCGAGACTTAGTCGATGCTGCGCAGCAGCTCGTTGATGCCCACTTTACTGCGGGTTTTGGCGTCGACTTTCTTCACGATCACCGCGCAGTACAGGCTGTACTTGCCACACTTCGAAGGCAGGCTGCCAGAAACCACGACCGAGCCGGCAGGAACGCGGCCGTAATGGATTTCACCGGTTTCGCGGTCATAAATGCGGGTGCTCTGGCCGATAAATACGCCCATGGAGATCACCGAGCCTTCTTCCACGATCACGCCTTCCACCACTTCGGAGCGTGCGCCGATAAAGCAGTTATCTTCGATGATGGTCGGATTGGCTTGCAACGGCTCCAGTACGCCACCGATGCCGACGCCGCCGGACAGGTGTACGTTCTTACCGATTTGCGCACATGAACCGACGGTGGCCCAGGTATCCACCATGGTGCCTTCATCCACAAACGCACCGATGTTGACGTAAGATGGCATCAGTACGGTATTGCGTGCAATGTGTGCACCTTTACGTACGGTGGCTGAAGGCACCACACGCATGCCTTCTTGCTCAAAGCGTGCCTGATCGTATTCGGCAAATTTCAATGGCGCTTTGTCAAAATAGCGGGTTTCGGCGCCATCAATGACTTGGTTTTCGTTGATGCGAAACGAGAGCAGAACCGCTTTTTTCAGCCATTGGTGAGTAACCCACTCACCATCAATCTTCTCGGCCACGCGCAGTTTGCCGTGATCCAGCAGGTCAATCACCTGAGCGACCGCAGTGCGCAGCTCGGTAGTGGCATTGGCCGGCGTGATCTGGGCGCGATCTTCAAAGGCCTGTTCAATAATGGTCTGCAAATGATTCATGCTTCATCCTGTCTGAGTTGAGTCCGTAAACACATGCTGAAGCTGGCCCTGATATGTCAATCCGTGAGCCAGCGAAATCAATAATCCTGTAGTTGTATCACACTTTTTCGCTCTGGTTGAGCGCGGCGATCAGGCGTTGGCGTAAATCCTCGCAGGTTGCTGCGTCCAGCGGCTTACGCTCGTGATCGCTTAAGATAAATAAGTCCTCCACGCGCTCGCCGATGGTGGTGATTTTCGCGCCGCGTAGCGACACGCCGGTATCGGCCAGCACAGCGCCCACTTGGGCGAGCAAGCCGGGGGTATCGAGCGCGACCAATTCCATCAGGGTGCGCTTATTGCCACGCGCCGGTAGGAAACTGATCTCGGTCGGTACGCTGAAGTGGCGCAAGCGCGGCGAAGGGCGGCGCGTACGCTGCTGCGGACAATCTGGCTCGCTGAGGGCTTTTTCCAGCGCGTGGCGCAGGCTGTCGTGACGATCGGGAGCCAACGGTGAGCCATCTGGCTCCAGCACCACAAAGGTATCGAGGGCATAGCCATCGCGGCTGGTAATGATCTGTGCATCGTGGATACTGAGATTGCGCCGATCCAGCTCTCCGGCCACGGTGGCAAACAGCCGCGGCTGGTCAGGGCAATAGATGAAAATCTCAGTGCCGCCGCGGCTGGCATGGCGGCTGACCAGCACTTGGGTCTGCTCTTGCGGCGCGTGGAGTAGCGCCTTGGCATGCCAGGCTAGCTGGCGCGGCGTATGGCGCAGGAAGTAATCGGCGCGACAGCGTTGCCACAGCGCTTGCAGCGCCGCTTCATCGGTATTTTCCATGCGCAGCAGCGCCAGCGCTTGCTCACGGTTGTGGCGGATCCGAATGCGTACATCCAGCCCATTCTCTAACCCTTGGCGCAGTTGACGCTCGGTGGCGAAGTAAAGCTCGCGCAGCAGCGTCTGCTTCCAACTGTTCCACAGGGTTTCATTGGTGGCGCAGATATCGGCGACCGTCAGGCACAAGAGGTAGTTCAGGTGCTCTTCATGGCGTACTTCACCGGCAAAGGTGCGCACCACTTCAGGGTCATGAATATCTCGGCGCTGGGCGGTGACTGACATCAGCAAATGATGCTCCACCAACCATGCCACCAAGCGTGCATCAGCTTCGCCATAGCCATGTAAGCGACAAAATTGGTAGGCATCGTGGCTGCCCAATTGCGAGTGATCGCCGCCGCGCCCTTTGGCGATATCGTGGAATAGGGCGCTGAGTAAAATCAGTTCACGCGAAGGCAAGCGCGGGAAGAGCTCTACACACAAGGGATGTTGCTGGCGCTGCGGCTCATCGGCAAAGCTTTCCAGTTTTAGCAGCACGCGAATGGTGTGCTCATCCACGGTGTAGGCATGGAACAGATCAAACTGCATCTGGCCGACAATCTGGCTCCACTGCGGCAAGTAGGCGGCCAGCACGCCGTGATGGTGCATCGGCAAAAAAGCTCGCGCAATGGCGCCCGGCTGAGCTAGCAGGGCAACAAAGCGTGCACGCGCTGCTGGGTTATCGCACAGGTAGCCTTGTAAGTTACGCCGCGCAAAGCGCAATTGGCGCAAGGTGGTGGAGTAGATCCCACTGATTTGGCGATTGCGCGCCAGATGCAAAAACAGATCGAGAATGGTTTCTGGATGGGTAATGAAGTGCTGTGGATCGCACACATCAATCCGATTACCGCGCAGCTGGAAGTGCTCATCAAGCGGTTGCGGCTTTTCATTGGCACTGAGCGACAAAATGGCTTCGTCAAACAGTTGCAGCAGCATCTCATTGAGCTCACGCACTCGGTGCAAGGTGCGGTAGAAATCTTTCATCATCCGCTCGACCGGCTGGTTGCGCTCACCTTGGTAGCCGAGCATTTGGGCGACGGTAAACTGGCGATCAAACAGCAGACGGTTATCGTAGCGGGTGAGGCTTAAGTGCAGCGCAAAACGCACCTTCCACAAAAACTCCTGACATTCGAGCAGTTCGTGGTATTCGGCATCGGTGAGAAAACCAAAGCGGGTCATTTCATCTAAGCTGGCCGCGCCGAAGTGACGACGCGCCACCCAACTCAAAGTATGGATATCGCGCAGGCCACCAGGGCTGGTTTTGATGTCCGGCTCTAGGTTGTAGCTGGTGCCATGATAGCGGGCGTGCCGTTCACGCTGCTCTTGCTGTTTGGCGCGGAAAAACTCCGGTGATGGCCAAAAATCATCGGCGAACACATGTTGCTGTAAGCGATCGCACAGCGCCGGATTGCCGCATAACCAGCGCGATTCGAGTAAATTGGTGGCGACCGTGAGATCGTGTAAGCCTTCATCCAGACACTCTTGCAAAGTGCGCACACTGTGGCCGACGGTCAGACGCAAATCCCAGAGCAGAGTGATGAACTGGCCGATGTGCGCTGCCAGTGCTTCATCGACCGGCTGCGCGGTTAAAATCAGCAGATCGATATCGGAAAGTGGGTGTAACTCCCCTCGGCCATAACCGCCGACGGCGACTAAGGTTAATGCCGGATTCTCTGCCAGACCAAATTGCTGCCACAGGTGGCACAATAGGGTATCGATAAAGGCGGTGCGCTCGGCGACCAAGTTGGCTATCGGACGGCCAGCGGCAAAATCGTCCGCCATACGTTGGCGCTGCTGTTCGAGGAGAAGTTTCAGCGCCGGCAACTGCATACCGGCGTCTTGCCATGCATCGTTCAGAAGGTGGGGCATCAGACGTTCCTTGGCCGCAAAACACGAGATCACAGATGTAAAAAAAGCCGGAAATCTCCGGCTTTGTAAAGCATAAATTGCCGCGTCGGCAATTTAGTTATGCAGCACGCGCGGCAGGCTTTCGTCGCTGCGCAGAGTCAGGATTTCGCAACCGTCGGCGGTAACCAAAATGGTGTGCTCGTACTGCGCAGACAGGCTGCGGTCTTTGGTTTTGACCGTCCAGCCATCGCCCATCAGACGCACTTGACGCTTACCGGCGTTGATCATTGGCTCAATGGTAAAGGTCATGCCTTCACGCAAGATCACGCCACCGTCATCGGCATCGTAGTGCAGCACTTGTGGCTCTTCGTGGAATTCCGCGCCAATCCCGTGGCCGCAATATTCACGCACGATAGAAAAGCCTTCAGCTTCGGCAAATTTTTGGATGGCTTTACCGATTTCGCGCAGGCGCACACCCGGCTTCACCATTTTCAGTGACAGATACAGGCTCTCTTGTGTGATGCGGCACAGGCGCTCACCCAAAATTGTCGGCTTACCAACGATGATCATCTTCGAGGTATCGCCGTGATAGCCATCTTTGATCACTGTAATATCGAAGTTAACGATATCGCCGTCTTTCAGCACTTTCTCACCAGGAATGCCGTGGCACACTACTTCATTCACTGAAATGCAGGTGGATTTCGGGAAGCCGTGGTAGTTCAGTGGCGCTGGAACCGCTTGCTGCACATTGACGATGTAGTCGTGGCAGATTTTATCCAGTTCACCGGTGGTCACGCCCGCTTTCACGTGCGGTTCGATCATCTCCAGCACTTCCGCCGCCAGACGGCCGGCAACGCGCATTTTTTCGATTTCGTCTGCGGTTTTGATTGTAATAGCCATAAATAATTTTCCGGTATTCGCCGCGCGGGCGGCATCAGAGTCTGGGAGTATGGTAACAGGGCGCTACCCGAGTTGAAAACCAATCTCAACAAAAAGCAATTGAATCTGGAGTCCGCGGCTAAATTATGGTATAAAGCGCGCCGGATTCCGGAATTGTCAGTTTTGACCCGGAACGCCTAAAGAACTCATGTGAAATATCACACACGTATCGACACCGTGCTCCGGGGTGCTCTGTTTTCCCTTTATGGAGAGATAGAGTCGGTTGCAGGGGATACGTGGAGGCTTAACCCCAATTTATTTTCTGAGGAAAAACTCATGGCAACTGTTTCCATGCGCGACATGCTCAAGGCCGGTGTACACTTCGGTCACCAGACCCGTTACTGGAACCCAAAGATGAAGCCATTCATCTTCGGTGCGCGTAACAAAGTACACATCATCAACCTTGAGAAAACTGTACCAATGTTCAACGAAGCTCTGGCTGAGCTGAGCAAAATCGCTGCCCGTAAAGGCAAGGTTCTGTTTGTTGGTACTAAGCGCGCTGCAAGCGATGCAGTTAAAGAAGCTGCACACGGCTGCGATCAGTTCTATGTAAACCACCGTTGGTTAGGCGGTATGCTGACCAACTGGAAAACCGTTCGTCAATCCATCAAGCGTCTGAAAGATCTGGAAACCCAATCTCAAGACGGTACCTTCGACAAGCTGACCAAGAAAGAAGCGCTGATGCGCACTCGTGAGCTGGAAAAGCTGGAGAAGAGCCTGGGTGGTATCAAAGACATGGGCGGTTTGCCTGATGCTATCTTCGTTATCGATGCTGATCACGAGCACATCGCTATCACTGAAGCGAACAACCTGGGTATCCCAGTATTCTCTATCGTTGATACCAACTCTGATCCAGATGGCGTAGACTTCATCATCCCTGGTAACGACGACGCCATCCGCGCTGTTCAACTGTACCTGTCTGCCGCAGCGACTGCAATTCGCGAAGGCCGTGGCCAGGATCTGGTTGCTCAGGCTGAAGAAGGCTTCGTAGAAGCCGAGTAATAAGGCCCGCTCGAACAGAGCCCTTATTAACCAGATAGTACACGTCAGATACTAGACTGATATGGTTAGCAGGGGCCGATGAGGCCCCTGTTTTTTATGATCTCCCCCCGAGATAACCGAGGATAATACGATGGCAGAAATTACCGCTGCTCTGGTAAAAGAACTGCGTGAGCGTACCGCTGCAGGCATGATGGAATGTAAAAAAGCTCTGGTTGAAGCTAACGGCGACATCGAGCTGGCAATCGACAACATGCGTAAAAACGGTCAAGCCAAAGCGGCTAAAAAAGCTGGCCGTGTTGCTGCTGAAGGTGTGATTCTGGTTAAAGTTAGCGCTGACAACAAAGTTGCCGCTATCGTTGAACTGAACTGCGAAACTGACTTCGTTGCTAAAGATGCTGGCTTCAAAGCATTCGGCGAAGAAGTGGTTGAAGCTGCTCTGGCTGAGCGCATCGCTGACATCGCTGCTCTGCAAGCGAAGTTCGAAGAAACCCGTACCAACCTGGTTGCTAAGATCGGCGAAAACATCAACATCCGTCGTGTAACCATCGTTGAAGGCGAGCAAGTAGGTACCTACCTGCACGGTGCTAAGATCGGTGTTGTAGTTGCCGCTACCGGTGCTGACGAAGAACTGATCAAGCACATCGCTATGCACATCGCTGCTAGCAAGCCAGAGTACGTGAAGCCAGAAGACGTTCCAGCTGACGTTGTTGCTCACGAGCGTGAAATCCAGGTTGAAATCGGTATGCAATCTGGCAAGCCACGTGAAATCGTTGAGAAAATGGTTGAAGGCCGCATGAAGAAGTTCACCGGCGAAGTGTCCCTGTACGGTCAGGCCTTCGTAATGGACCCTTCTAAGTCTGTTGGCGATCTGCTGAAAGAGAAAGGTGCAAACGTAGTTAGCTTTGTACGTTTCGAAGTAGGTGAAGGTATCGAGAAAGTTGAAGCTGACTTTGCTGCTGAAGTAGCGGCGATGGCTAAGCATTAATTCTCTCTTTACATGAGAACCCCACTGAACCGCGGATATCTGCGGTTCAGTTTTAATTACCGGCATATAATTGCTAGTAATGCGGCGTAAGCCGCGTCTTTATATCCGTCAGACTATTCATCCACAGCGTGTCAGGAAGGAAAACCATGACCACCAATGCAAAACCGGCATATCAACGTATTCTTTTGAAACTGAGTGGAGAAGCTCTTCAGGGCGCAGAAGGATTTGGTATTGACCCGAGTATCCTCGATCGCATGGCTCAAGAAATTAAAGAGTTGGTCGAGCTCGGCGTTCAGGTTGGTGTCGTTATCGGCGGTGGTAACCTGTTCCGTGGTGCGGGTCTGGCGAAAGCGGGGATGAACCGTGTGGTCGGTGACCATATGGGCATGCTGGCAACCGTGATGAACGGTCTGGCTATGCGTGATGCGCTGCACCGCGCGTATGTAAATACCCGTCTGATGTCAGCCATTCCATTGAACGGCGTGTGTGACAACTACAGCTGGGCTGAGGCCATCAGTCTGCTGCGTAACGGCCGAGTAGTGATTTTCGCTGCCGGTACCGGTAACCCGTTCTTCACCACTGACTCTGCCGCTTGCCTGCGCGGTATCGAGATTGAAGCCGATGTGGTGCTGAAAGCCACCAAGGTTGACGGTGTGTTTACCGATGATCCGGCGAAAAACCCGGATGCAGTCCTGTACGAAACCCTGAGCTATCAGGAAGTACTGGAAAAAGAATTGAAAGTGATGGATCTGGCCGCCTTTACCTTGGCGCGTGACCACGGTATGCCAATCCGTGTCTTTAACATGAACAAACCAGGTGCACTGCGCCGAGTGGTAATGGGTGAACGTGAAGGCACAGTAATTTCCTGATATTGCCCACGTTAAGTTTTTGCCTCAAAGGGGCAAAGCGCGGTATCTTACCACCTGTTCACTAGCAGAATTGAAGGGTTACATCGTGATCAACGCAATCAAGCAAGATGCGCAAGTGCGCATGGAAAAATGCGTAGAAGCATTCAATAACCATATTTCCAAAATCCGTACCGGCCGTGCGCATCCTAGCCTGCTGGAAGGGATCACCGTTGAATATTACGGCTCACCAACTCCGCTGCGCCAGCTGGCCAACGTGGTTGCGGAAGACGCCCGTACCCTGGCGATCACTGTGTTTGACCGTAGCATCGGTGCCGCAGTAGAAAAAGCCATTCTGACTTCTGATCTGGGTCTGAACCCAAGCTCCGCCGGCGCGACTATTCGTGTTCCGTTGCCACCGCTGACCGAAGAGCGTCGTAAAGATCTGATCAAGATCGTGCGTGCTGAAGCAGAGCAAGGTCGTGTGTCGGTACGTAACGTGCGCCGTGATGCGAACGACAAGATCAAAGCGCTGCTGAAAGACAAAGAAATCAGCGAAGACGACGAGCGTCGTTCACAGGACGAAATCCAGAAAATCACCGATTTGATGGTGAAAAAAGTGGACGAAGCGCTGGCTGAGAAAGAAAAAGAGCTGATGGAGTTTTAATCTCCTCGCGCAGAAAAGCGTCGCCTCGGCGACGCTTTTGTTTTATGGATGCGTCAGATTTTGGTGTTAAACACTATTAACCTTGCGGTATTCGCCGTATCATTTTAACCCGCCGTGTAAGTCATCGACTTTCAAACATACTGCTAACCGCTAACCCTGCGGTTCATCTCGGCAGATTGGCAACGATGTTATCCAGCTCCCAGCAAGTGATACCAAGCAGATCATGAGTAATCAACTGATGGTGAATTTAAGCGTTTTGGGCTCCACCGGCTCTATCGGTGTCAGCACTCTTGATGTCGCGGCACGTAATCCGCAGCGTTTCTCGGTGGTCGGGTTGGCCGCGGGTCGTAATGTCAGCGTCATGGTGCAGCAATGTCTGCAATTTCGCCCCCGTCTGGCGGCGATGGCCGATGCCGAGGCTGCAGCGGCTGTGCGCGCACAGCTGAAACAGCACGGCTGCCACACTGAAGTGCTCAGTGGTGAAGCGGGCGTGTTGGCGGTGGCCGCGCAAGACGAAGCCCATCAGGTGATGGCGGCCATTGTCGGCGCATCGGGCCTGCTGCCAACCCTGGCCGCGATTCGCGCGGGTAAGCGGATTTTGCTGGCCAACAAAGAAGCGCTGGTCACTTGTGGTCGCCTGTTCTTGCAGGAAGTGCAGCGTCATCAGGCGCAGTTGCTGCCGGTGGATAGCGAACATAACGCGATATTTCAGTGCTTGCCTGAAAACGTGCAGCGTGAGCTGGGCTTTTGCGATCTGGCCGCGGCGGGCGTCGATAAAATCGTCTTGACCGGCTCTGGCGGGCCATTTCGTACTACGCCACTGAGCGAGTTTGCCGCGCTGACACCGGCGCAAGCCTGTGCCCATCCTAATTGGTCCATGGGGCGTAAAATCTCGGTGGACTCGGCCACCATGATGAACAAAGGGCTGGAGTACATCGAAGCGCGCTGGCTGTTTAATGCCAGTGCTGAGCAGATGGAAGTGATTATCCACCCGCAGTCGATCATCCATTCGATGGTGCGTTTTAGCGATGGCAGTGTGGTTGCGCAGATGGGCAATCCCGATATGCGCACCCCAATTGGTCATGCGATGGCGTATCCTGAGCGTATTCAAACCGGTGTAGCGCCGCTCGACTTTTTCCGCTTATCGGGCCTGAGCTTTGAGCAACCGGACTTTAACCGCTACCCGTGCCTGCAATTGGCCATCGAAGCATGCCAGCAGGGGCAGATGGCGACGACGGCCTTGAATGCGGCCAACGAAATCAGTGTTGAGGCCTTTTTGCAGGGGCAAATCGGCTTTACCCAGATTGCCACCGTGAACCGACAGGTGCTGGATACGCTGATGTTACCGGAACCTACCTCGGTTGAGGATGTCCTAGAGATTGACCGCCGCGCCCGCGCGTGCGCAGCGCAGCAGATCACCGCGTGTTAAATGCGGCCTACCGCGGCGCGACGGCAGGTTTGTTCCGTTATTCACGAAGTGATATAGTGATGTTTTAAGCTGTCGCTTTTTCTCGGTCACGTTTTGACGTTGGTCGTAAATAACACAGTGATCGCGAACAAAAAGTAAGAAAGGCAAAAAAGAGATTGCGCAAGGCCGTGTGTTAACACGGCTTTTTTACGATCCGGCCCTCGACGCTGGGCAGAATTCCGCGGGCCGCCACTGGCGCTGCGGAGTAAAAAGCGCAGTAAGACTTTGACAGGAATGACTTAGACACCTATGGCAGAGCCGCAACCGCAAGCATTTACAGCCGAACAAATGCCTAAACACGTTGCTATTATCATGGATGGCAACGGACGCTGGGCCAAGCAACAAGGCAAAATGCGGATTTTTGGACATAAAGCAGGTGTTAAAGCTGTACGCCGTTCAGTCAGTTATGCCGCCCGCAACCATATCCAATCCTTGACCTTGTACGCATTTAGCAGTGAAAACTGGCGCCGTCCTGAGCAGGAAGTTTCCGCGCTCATGGAATTATTTATGCGCGCACTCGATAATGAAGCTAAGAGCCTGCACAAGAATAATATCCGCCTGCGGATTATCGGTGACATCTCCCGTTTCAGCACCCGGTTACAAGAGCGCATCGCCAGTGTGGAAGCGCTCACTGCCAACAACACCGGTTTGGTGTTAAATGTGGCCGCTAACTATGGTGGGCGCTGGGATATCGTACAAGCTACTCGGCAGATTGCTGCCCAAGTACAAGAGGGTAAACTTCACACTGATGATATCGACGAAACCTTGCTCAGTAAGGTGATATGCATGGGGGATCAACCTCCAGTAGACTTGGTCATCAGAACCAGTGGCGAGCATAGGATCAGCAACTTTTTGTTGTGGCAGATAGCCTATGCCGAGTTCTACTTTTCTGAGGTGCTATGGCCAGATTTTGATGAACAAGAATTTGACCGTGCTGTTTCATCCTTTGTCTGTCGCGACAGACGTTTTGGTGGTACTGGCGACAACGGCCGTTGAGCAACGGCGGATGAGTAGAGCTTAGGAGGTTTCATTGCTCAAGCAACGTATTATTACTGCACTGATTTTGGTTCCTTTAGTCATTGCAGGCTTATTTTTACTGTCGCCGCTGCATTTTGCCTTGCTGGCGCTGGCGTTGAGTATGCTGGCAGCCTGGGAGTGGGCATTGTTGGCTGGCTTTGAAAATAAAGCTGTACGCGCGGGTATCGCGGTGATTTGTGGTTTGGGCTTGGGCGCCTCCTTACTGGCTGTGCCGGTGCAGGATACCTCGATTCTATTGCAAAACACCTTTATCCGGACGGTGCTGATTATTGCCCCGTTGTGGTGGCTGCTGGCCTTAGGGTTAGTGCTTGGCTACCCGAGTTCGGCTAAATGGTGGCATAACGCCAAACGGTTGAAAGTTCTCTTCGGTTTGCTGACGCTGGTGCCGTTTTTCTGGGGCTTAATTGTGCTGCGCATGTACTCGTACAGCGTAGACAGCTCTTTTGGGGCTGTGTGGATTTTGTATCTGCTGTTCCTGATCTGGGGCGCTGACTCGGGGGCGTACTTTACCGGTAAGGCCTTTGGTAAGCACAAGTTGGCACCGAAAGTGTCACCGGCGAAGACTTGGGAAGGCGTGATTGGCGGCCTGACAACATCTGCCGTGATTGCGGTGGTGTTCGATCACTTCTCACCACTGCAAGCCGGGACTCACAGCATGATCATCAGCTCGGTGATCGCCGTGGCCGTATCAGTACTGGGCGACCTGACCGAAAGTATGTTTAAGCGCGAAGCAGGCGTCAAAGACAGCGGACAAATTATGCCGGGCCACGGTGGGGTGCTCGATCGTATCGACAGCCTGACCGCGGCGGTGCCGGTATTTGCCTGCTTGTTACTGCTGGTTTTTTAATGGCGTTCAAGCCGTCATGCTGAATGGCAAGCTTACAGAGCAGACAAGGATAGAACGATGACAGGAGCGCTTTGGAATCTGCTGGCGTTTTTAGTGGCGCTGGGGATTCTGATTTCAGTTCACGAATTTGGCCACTTCTGGGTGGCGCGTCGCTGCGGGGTTAAGGTCGAGCGTTTCTCGCTTGGCTTTGGCAAAGTCCTGTGGCGCCGCGTGGATAAGCAGGGCACTGAGTTTACCCTGTCGCTGATCCCCCTCGGTGGTTATGTCAAAATGCTCGATGAGCGTGTGGCACCGGTACCGGATGAGTTGCGCACGCAGGCGTTTAACAATAAAACCGTCTGGCAGCGTGCCGCCATTGTGGCTGCAGGACCGTTCGCTAACTTCGTGTTTGCGGTGCTGGCGTACTGGGCGGTATTCCTGCTCGGGATCCCGAGTGTGCATCCGGTGGTAGGCGCTGTGGCGCCGAATTCGATTGCTGCGCGCGCTGGAATTACGCCGGGAATGGAACTTAAATCGGTTGCCGGTATCGAAACACCTGACTGGGAGTCAGTGAATCTGGCGTTGGTATCGCTGATTGGTGATCAACAAGCCACGATCGACGTCAGCCCCTTTACCGCATCCGGTACGACTGCGGTGGTGCAAAAAACGCTACCGCTGGATGGGTGGAGTTTTGAGCCCGATAAGCAAACGGCATTTGGGGCGCTGGGGATCACCCCGAAAGGCCCAAGCATTTTGACCGAGATTGCCTCTGTGGGCGCCGATTCTCCGGCGGCACAGGCTGGCTTGCAGGTGGGCGACAAGATTATTGCTCTCGATGGTCAGCCGCTGACTGATTGGTCTAGCTTCGTGCGTCAGGTACAAGCACATCCGTTGCAACCACTGCAACTGGTGGCCGAGCGTGACGGGGTGACCCGAAACGTGACTCTGATCCCGCAAGAGCAGACTGACGGTCAAGGCCAACGCATCGGTTATGCCGGTATCGCACCAAAAGTGTTACCGTTACCGGCAGAGTATCAGTTTGTCCGCCAGTTTGGTCTGGTTGACAGTCTGATCAAAGCGACACAAAAAACGGTACAATTGTCCGAACTAACCTTGGATATGCTGGGGAAACTCTTTACCGGCGATGTCGGTATCAAGAGTTTGAGCGGTCCGATTTCCATTGCCAAAGGCGCCGGGATGACGGCGGAATTCGGGCTGGTATTTTACTTAGGTTTTCTGGCGCTAATCAGCGTGAACTTAGGTATTATAAATCTGTTTCCTCTGCCGGTATTGGATGGCGGGCATCTGCTGTTCTTGGCCATTGAAGGGGTGACAGGTAAACCCTTGTCAGAGCGGGTGCAGGAGTACTGCTTCCGTTTTGGCACAGTATTATTGGTGTTGTTGATGGGCGTTGCGCTATTCAACGATTTTTCCCGCCTGTAAGCGGGGCAATTAGGAAGAACGCATAATAAAGATGGCGATGAAAAAACTGCTTCTTGCGTCGCTGCTTTTCAGCAGCGCCACCGCTTACGGTGCCGACTTTGTAGTCAAAGATATCCAGTTCGAAGGTTTGCAACGTGTCGCCAAAGGTGCGGCGCTGTTGAGCATGCCAGTACGAGTGGGTGATGAAGTTAATGACGACGAAGTCGCGCAGATTATCCGAGCCTTGTTTGCTACCGGTAACTTTGAAGATGTGCGCGTGCTGCGTGATGGCTCAACCTTGCTGGTGCAAGTCAAAGAGCGTCCGACGATTGCCAGCATTACCTTCTCCGGTAACAAGGCACTGAAAGAAGATGCCCTGAAACAAAACCTCGATGCTTCGGGGATTCGAGTGGGTGAAGCGCTGGATCGTACCTCGCTGTCCACCATCGAAAAGGGCTTGGAAGATTTCTACTACAGCGTGGGTAAATACAGCGCCAACGTGAAAGCGGTGGTGACGCCACTGCCACGTAACCGTGTCGATCTGAAACTGATCTTCACCGAAGGCGTATCCTCCAACATCCAACAGATCAACATCGTTGGGAACAAAGCGTTCAGCACCAATACCTTGCTGTCCCAATTTGCCCTGCGTGATGAAGTGCCATGGTGGAACCTGGTTGGCGATCGTAAGTACCAGAAACAAAAACTGGCCGGCGATCTGGAAACCCTGCAAACCTACTACCGTGACCACGGCTATGCCAATTTCCGTATCGAGTCGACTCAGGTCAGCTTGAGTCCGGATAAAAAAGGCATCTACATCACCATCAATATCGATGAAGGCAAGCAGTACAAACTGCAAGGTGTGACCCTGACCGGTAATCTGGCCGGCCATGCTACGGCACTGCAAGCGCTGGTGCATGTTGAGCCTGATGAGCTGTATAACGGCACCAAAGTGACCCGTATGGAAGAGGACATCAAGTCCTTGCTGGGGCGCTATGGCTACGCGTATCCAAAAGTGACCACTCGCCCAGAGATGGATGAGAAAAACCAGACCGTCAAACTGGTGATGAATGTCGAGCCGGGTGAGCGTTTCTACGTGCGCCGTATTCGTTTTGAAGGCAATGACATCACTAAAGATGAAGTGCTGCGCCGTGAAATGCGTCAGATGGAAGGCTCGTGGCTGGCCAGTAATCAGGTCGAGTCCGGTAAAGAGCGTCTGAACCGTTTGGGCTACTTTGAGACTGTGGATACCGAAACAGTGCGTGTACCGGGTACTCGCGATCAGGTTGATGTGCTGTACAAGGTCAAAGAGCGTAATACCGGTAGTCTGAACTTTGGTGTCGGTTACGGCACGGAAAGCGGTATCAGCTTCCAAGTCGGGGTGCAGCAGGAGAACTTCCTGGGTACCGGTAATACCGTGGGGATTAACGCTACCCGTAACGATTACCAGACCTATGCGGCCTTTGAATACACTAACCCATACTTCACCAAAGATGGCGTGAGTCTGGGCGGTCGGATTTTCTATAACGACTTTAAAGCCGAGCAAGACTACAGCCTGTCTGAGTATAACAACCTCAGCTACGGTGTAGATGGCACACTGGGCTTCCCAGTCAATGAGTACAACAGCCTGCGTACCGGTATTGGCTATGTACACAACGAAATCTCCAATATCACCCCTACGGTGAACATGCTGTCTTATTTGAACAGCATGCAAGACAGCTTTGACAACCAAAAGCTGTCCTCGGATGATTTCCAGCTGACTGCCGGTTGGACCTATAACAACTTGGACCGTGGTTTCTTCCCGACCAAAGGTATTCGTGCCAACTTGAACGGTAAGATCACTACGCCTGGCTCCGATAACCAGTTCTACAAACTGAACTTTGATATCGCCGGTTACTATCCGCTGGATCGAGACCGTGAGTGGGTGGTACTGGGTCGTTCGCGTTTAGGCTATGCTGATGGTTACGGTGATAAAGTGTTGCCGTTCTATGAGAACTTCTACGCCGGTGGTTTCAGTACTGTGCGTGGTTTCCGCTCTAACACCATCGGTCCAAAAGCGATTTATCTATATAAGAATAATGGCTCCGAAGAACGTTGTTCACGTACGGATGGGTCAAAAACATCTATCAATGATTTGAAAGATAATTGTGTATTAAGTGGCTCTGAGGATGCAGTAGGCGGTAACGCCATGGCAACCGCCAGCGCCGAGCTGATTGTGCCAACGCCGTTTATCAGTGAAAAATACCGTAACTCGGTACGTACCTCAGTGTTTGTGGATGCCGGTACGGTGTGGGATACCCACTGGAGTGATAGCTCTGCGATTTTGAGTTCAGGGATTCCTCTAGAAAATCAGCAATACTTTGGTGATTACGGCGATCCGAGCCGGATCCGTATGTCTGCGGGTATCGCCCTGCAGTGGATGTCACCGCTTGGCCCACTTGTATTCTCGTACGCGCAGCCGTATAAGAAATATGAAGGTGACCGGGTTGAACAATTCCAGTTCAATATCGGCAGAACATTCTGATAGCCGTGCTATCAATATAAAAGTAAGGAGACAACCTTGAAAAAGTGGTTACAGGCAGCTGGCGTAGGTATTGCGCTGATGGCATCGAGTGCCGTGGTGAATGCCGCCGAGCAGAAAATTGCTGTTGTTGATGTGGCAAGTGTGTTCCAACAGCTGCCACAGCGTGAAAAGGTTGCGCGTCAGCTGGAGTCTGAGTTCAAGAGCCGTGCTTCTGAACTGCAGTCTCTGGAAAAGCGCATCCGTGATCGCATGGAAAAGCTGCAGCGTGATGGCAGCACGATGTCTAACAGTGACCGCACCAAAGCAGAGCGTGATATCGCCCAAATGCAGGCTGATTTCAACCTGAAAGGTCGTGCACTGGAAGAAGATAGCCGTCGTCGTCAGGCCGAAGAACGTAATAAGATCCTGCGTCAGGTACAAGATGCAGTGAAAACCATCGCTAACAAGGAAGGTTACAGCGCAGTTATTGATACCAACGCTGTCGTGTTTGCGCGCCCTGACATGGATATCTCTTCTCAAGTTATCAAAATGGTAGGCAACAAGTAATGTCAGGATTCCGTCTCGCGGATCTGGCTGAACATTTGGGTGCTGAAGTACACGGAGATGGCGATACCGTCATCTCCGGTATTGCTGCACTGGATAATGCACAGGCCGGTCAAATCACCTTTCTGTCCAACAGTAAATACCGTACCCATCTGGCGCAATGTGCGGCCAGTGCTGTTGTTTTAACAGCAGACGATGTACCATTTTGCACCACCAATGCATTGGTCGTTGCTAATCCTTATCTGGCCTATGCTTTATTGGCGCAGTATATGGATACAACGCCGCAGCCGGCACAGGATATTGCTCCAAGTGCGGTGATCGCGGACAATGTACAGCTGGGCCAGAATGTGTCCATCGGTGCCAATGCCGTGATTGAATCCGGTGTGGTACTGGGCGATGGTGTGGTGATCGGGGCGGGTTGCTTTATCGGCAAACAGACCAAGATTGGTGCCGGTACGCGTTTGTGGGCGAATGTGACTGTGTATCACCGCATCACCATCGGTGAGCAGTGCCTGATTCAGGCCGGTACCGTGATTGGTGCTGACGGTTTTGGTTATGCCAATGATCGTGGTCGCTGGATTAAAATCCCTCAGCTGGGTGGCGTGCGTATCGGTAACCGCGTCGAGATCGGGGCTTGTACCTGTATTGACCGCGGCGCGCTGGAAGACACCGTCATTGAAGATGGTGCGATAATTGATAATTTATGCCAGATTGCCCATAACGTGGTGATCGGCGAAAATACCGCCGTAGCTGGCGGTGTGATTATGGCGGGCAGCTTGAAAATTGGCCGTCATTGTATGATTGGTGGTGCCAGCGTGATCAATGGTCACATGGAAATCTGCGATAAAGTCACTGTCACCGGTATGGGTATGGTGATGCGCCCCATTAGTGAACCGGGAATGTATTCGTCCGGTATTCCGCTGCAAAACAACAAAGCTTGGCGTAAAACGGCCGCTTTGGTGATGAACATTGATGAGATGAACAAGCGTCTCAAAGCAGTGGAGCGGAAGCTGGAAAAAGAAAGCAACGAGTAAGTGTCTTTTCACCCGTTGCCGCTGTCCCGCCGGGGCAGCCGCTGAAGTAGACTGACGGCCTGCCATGCGTGCAGGCCGTGTTATTCCTGAAGTAACCCGAATACCTATTCCCGCTCAGATGATAAGAGACAGGAACATTATCTTGACGACTCAAGCAAACTCATTACAGATCGAAGAAATTCTGGACCTTTTACCGCACCGTTATCCGTTCTTACTGATTGATCGGGTGCTGGATTATAAAGAAGGTGAATACCTGCACGCACTGAAGAACGTTTCTGTGAACGAGCCGTTTTTCCAGGGGCACTTCCCGCAAAAGAAAGTGTTTCCAGGTGTGTTAATTCTGGAAGCCATGGCTCAGGCAACCGGCGTGCTGGCATTTAAAACCTTCGGCAAGCCAAACGGTAATGAGCTGTATTATTTTGCCGCGATTGATAATGCCCGCTTCAAGCGTCCAGTGACTCCTGGTGATCAGATGGTGTTTGAGGTGCAGTTCCTGAAAGAGCGCCGCGGTATTGCGCGTTTCACCGGGGTTGCCAAAGTGAACGGCGAAGTCGTGTGTGAAGCTGACTTAATGTGTGCACGTCGAGAGGTGTAATCCGTGATTCATGAAACGGCCTTCATTCATCCTTCTTCTATCGTAGAAGCAGGGGCGGTAATCGGTGCGGGTGTGCAAATCGGCCCGTTTTGTGTGGTTGGCGCTGATGTAGAAATCGGCGAAGGCACCGTACTGAAATCCCACGTGGTGGTGAACGGCCATACCCGTATCGGACGCGATAACCAGATTTATCAGTTCGCGTCGATCGGCGAAGCCAATCAGGATAAGAAATATCACGGTGAACCGACGCGAACCGAAATCGGCGATCGCAATGTGATCCGCGAAAGCGTCACCATTCACCGCGGTACCGTGCAGGATACTGGGATCACCCGTGTGGGTAACGATAACCTGCTGATGATCAATGCGCACATCGCACACGACTGTGTGGTCGGCAATAACTGTATTTTCGCCAATAACGCTACGCTGGCAGGCCACGTCGAAGTGGAAGACTTTGCCATTGTCGGTGGTATGTCGGCGATCCACCAATTCTGCCGTATCGGTCAGCATGTGATGCTGGGCGGTGGCTCGATTGTGGTGCAAGATGTGCCGCCGTTTGTGATGGCCCAAGGCAACCATGCGGCGCCATTTGGCGTGAACATTGAAGGCCTGAAGCGTCGCGGTTTTGAAAAGCCGACCCTGCATGCGATCCGCAATGCCTACAAGCTGATTTACCGCAGTGGTAAGACGCTGGATGAGATTCGTCCTGAGCTGGCTGAATTGGCCAATGCGCATCCGCCTGTACAGGCATTTATTGACTTCTTAGCGCAATCGCAACGCGGAATTATCCGTTAATACGAGACTTCGTTAATTCGAGACGTCGTTAATTCGAGACTATGCCTCAACACTATGCAGCCTGAGCAGACATCGTTACCGGTCACGCAACCTCTGGTGATTGGCATTGTGGCCGGAGAAACCTCCGGCGACATTCTCGGGGCCGGTTTGATCTGCGCCCTGCGTGCCCAGCATCCGGATGCCCGCTTTGTCGGCATCGCCGGCCCGCGTATGCAGGCCGAAGGGTGCGAAAGCTGGTTTGATATGGAAGAGTTGGCCGTGATGGGGCTGGTGGAAGTGCTCAAGCACTTGCCGCGTCTGCTCACCATCCGCCGGACTCTGGTGCAAAATTTTACTCGCCTCAAACCGGATGTGTTTATCGGTATCGATGCGCCAGATTTCAACATTGGTCTGGAGCTAAAACTCAAGCAGCATGGGATCAAGACGGTGCATTACGTCAGCCCATCAGTGTGGGCGTGGCGGCAAAATCGGGTATTCAAAATTGCCAAAGCCACCGATCTGGTGCTGGCCTTTTTGCCATTCGAGAAAGCCTTCTACGATCGCTTCAATGTCCCGTGTCGTTTTGTCGGTCATACCATGGCTGACAGTATGCCGTTGGACGCCGATAAAGCCGGTGCGCGTCGGACGCTGGGCTTGAGCGAGGATGCCTCAGTGCTAGCGGTGTTGCCGGGCAGCCGCGCAGGTGAAGTGGCCATGTTGGCTGAGCCGTTTTTGCAGACGGCGCAGCGTTTGCAGCAGCAGCGCCCGGAGTTGCAAATATTAGTGCCAATGGTCAATGCGCGTCGTCGTGAGCAGTTTTTGGCGTTAAAGGCTGAGATTGCTCCGGATTTGCGTATCACCTTGCTTGATGGCCAAGCGCGGGACGCAATGACGGCGGCCGATGCGACGTTGTTGGCGTCCGGTACAGCGGCCTTAGAGTGTATGCTGGCCAAATCACCGATGGTGGTGGCGTATCGGGTCAAACCGCTGACTTACTGGCTGGCCAAAAAGTTGGTCAAAACAGAGTTTGTTTCGCTGCCTAACCTGTTAGCCGGTAAGAAAATCGTGCCCGAGCTGATTCAGGAAGATTGCACGGTTGAACGCTTAACTGCCAAGCTCAGCATGCTGTTGTCGCAGGATAACCGCTGCTTAAAGCGGATGTTTACCGAGCTACATCAGAAAATTCGCTGCGATGCTGACCAGCAGGCGGCGGCAGCGGTACTGGATTTGATTCAACGTGATGACTGATTTATTTGTATATCCGGATGCTGGCTTGATTGCCGGTGTCGATGAAGTGGGGCGCGGTCCGTTGGTGGGCGCGGTGGTCACTGCGGCGGTGATCTTAGATCCTGCGCGGCCAATTGTTGGCTTGGCCGACTCAAAAAAGCTGTCAGAAAAAAAGCGCTTGGCGCTGTTTGATGAAATCAAAGAAAAAGCGCTGGCGTGGAGTTTAGGCCGCGCCGAGCCGCATGAAATTGATGAGCTGAACATTTTGCACGCTACCATGCTGGCGATGCAGCGCGCGGTGGCGGGGTTGCCTATCACGCCAGAGTTTGTGCTGATTGACGGTAACCGCTGTCCAGCGCTACCGATGCCAGCGCAAGCGGTAGTCAAAGGGGATAGTAAGGTCGCCGAAATCAGTGCCGCGTCTATTTTGGCCAAAGTGACCCGAGATCGGGAAATGGCAGAGCTTGATGCGCAGTATCCACAATACGGCTTTGCCAAGCATAAAGGCTATCCGACTGCTGATCACTTACGGCTGTTAGCCGAGCACGGCGCGATTGCTGAGCATCGTCGCAGTTTTGCGCCCGTGAAGCGGGCGCTCGGGCTGTAATCGACCGCTTAGCGAGCCAAAAGCACTAACGGGTGTG
>NZ_JRKB01000045.1:0-75915 GCF_000800945.1 Plesiomonas sp. ZOR0011 | reverse complement strand
CGCCGAGCCACACAACCGAAAGCAGTAGCGCGAACAGCACGCTGCTTTCACGTAGGGCCGCGACTAAGCCAATCGGAGCCTGACTCATCGCCCAAATTACGATCCCGTAAGCGATAAGTGACAGCGCACCGCCAATGGCACTGCGCACCAACACCCGACGCCCCGGTCGCCACCAATGTACACCGGCATAGCGGCGTAGCAAGAATGGCGTGAGCAATGCGGTTAAGCTAAACAGCCACAGCGCATAACGGATCGGCATATCACCGGCGCGAGCCCCCATACCATCAGCCAGCGAGTAGCCGGTGGTGCACAAGGCGGTCGCGCCGATGGTGGCCATTAAGCGCACTCGGCTTACTGTTGGGACTTGAACAGCGGTGGTTTGCGGCGTTCCCGCTATCGGTGACACAGCGCGCACCGCGCTGGCTCGCGCCATCAATAAAATGCCGCCAATCAGCACTACTGCGCCTAGCGCCGCCGTTTCGGGGGGCCATTCCCCGAGCAGCACTGCACCGGCCAGCAGGGTAAGTAACGGTGCGCTACCGCGTGCGAGAGGATAAATCTGGCCGAAATCCCCCAATTGGTAGGCTTTGCCTAAAAATAAGAGATAACCGGTGTGCATCAGGAGTGACAGCATCAGCCAAGGTAATTCGGCCGCGTGTGGCAAGCCGACCCACGGCAGTGGCAACAGGGCAAATAGCCCCGAAAACAGGGCGACCCACTGTACCCCGGTTTGTCCTTGTGGATGACGTTTGGCCAGCGCGTTCCATAGCGCATGTAAAAAAGCGGCCAGCAAAATTGCGGCAAATACGCTACCGGTCACGTCATTCTATCCCTATGAATTAAAAATTTATTTTACTGATTTCGTGCTAGGCAGAATGCGAACTATCTCATGTCCTGCTGTCTCTTATTCTGCAGTGTTGTTACCCGCAGTTTGCATTGACTCGCCGACCACTTAATCTGCCGTTTCATGCATTTCATTTCATCCGCGGGGTTCTCTCTTTTTCCCTCTTACTCTCTATTTTTCTTTTTCTCTTACTTTGGCTCTGCGTGTTACGTGAGCTGTCTATTGGGTTCGTTGCATAGTGAATTGACGTGGCGCGATGGGGGATGAGTGCGGAGTTGTGACTTCTGGCGAAACAAAAGTTCCTGTCTGATCACATGTTGAAATTTTAAGTTCAAAAATCATTGTTAGTGAAATAAATATTCCGTATCGTGATTGCTATGAAATGCCGGAGCGGGGAGCTCGCTTGGGTGAGCACCAAGGAGCATTCGGCGAAAATCATCCGGCAAAAGTAAGCGCAGCCTGCACTTTTGCTGTTTACCCAGCGGGTAATGGAGAATGGAGTCAGTCATGAACAGTGAAAAAAAATTTGATCTGATTTGTATGGGGCGAGTGGCGGTAGATTTGTACGGCCGGCAGATTGGCTCTCGTCTGGAAGATATGGGTAGCTTCGCCAAATATCTCGGCGGTTCATCTGGCAACGTTGCCTTTGGCACCGCGCGCTTGGGGTTGCGCTCTTCCATGCTGGCGCGAGTAGGGGATGAACACATGGGCCGTTTCCTGCGCGAAGAGTTAAACCGCGCAGGATGTGATACCAGCCATCTGATCACTGACCATGAACACCTGACCGCCTTAGTGCTGCTGGGCATTAAAGACCAAGAGACTTTCCCGCTGATTTTCTACCGTGAAAATTGCGCCGATATGGCGATTACCCGTGCCGATGTGGATGAAAACTACATCGCTTCTGCACGTTGTTTGGCGATCACCGGCACCCACCTGTCACACCCGAAAACCCGCGATGCGGTACTGACTGCGCTGCACTATGCCCGCCGTCACGGCGTACAAACCGCCATTGATCTGGATTACCGCCCGGTACTGTGGGGGCTGACATCCTTGGGGGATGGTGAAACCCGTTTCATCGCCGATGAGCAAGTCACCGCGCAGCTGCAAGAGGTATTGGGGCTGTTTGACTTAATTGTCGGCACCGAAGAGGAGTTCCACATTGCCGGTGGCTCAACCGATACCATCGCTGCCTTGCGTAAGGTGCGTGAACTGACCGGCGCGGTACTGGTGTGCAAGCGCGGTCCGCTTGGCTGCTCGGTCTTTACTGATGCTATTCCGGCGACGTTGGATGAGGGGATCACCGTACAGGGTGTGCGCGTGGCGGTCCTGAATGTGTTGGGCGCGGGCGATGCCTTTATGTCAGGTTTGCTGCGCGGCTATTTGCGCGGAGAAAGCTGGGAGCAAGCGTGCGCCTATGCCAATGCCTGTGGCGCATTGGTGGTGTCGCGCCACGGCTGTGCGCCAGCGATGCCGACCGCCGAAGAGTTAGACGACTATTTAAGCCGCGCCGCAGAAGTGCCGCGTCCGGATTTGGATGAGCGTCTTAATCACTTGCACCGCGTGACCACGCGTGCTCAGCACTGGGATGAGCTGTGCGTGATGGCCTTCGATCATCGCAGTCAGTTTGTCGATATGGCGCGTGAGGCCGGAGCGCCGCTCAGCCGTATTTCGCAGCTGAAATCGCTGATCTATGCCGCCAGCCGTCGCAGTGCTGAGATGGCGGGGCTACAAGGGCAAGCGGGGTTATTGTGCGATAGCACCTACGGTCAGGATGTGCTCAATGAGGTTACCGGTCGCGGCTGGTGGATTGGCCGACCGATTGAGCTGCCAGGGTCACGCCCGCTGGCGTTGGAGCACGGCGATATTGGCTCTCAGTTGGTGAGCTGGCCGCTAGAGCACGTGGTGAAGTGTCTGGTGTTCTTCCATCCTGAAGACCAACCACAATTGCGCCGCGAACAAGAGTGTATGGTCAGCGAAGTGTATAACGCTTGTTGCCAAAGCGGCCATGAGTTGCTGTTGGAAGTGATTTTACCGGCCAACATGCCGCGCACCGATGATCTGTATCTGCGCGCCGTACAGCGCTTTTATAACCTTGGCATCAAACCGGATTGGTGGAAGTTACCGCCGCTGCAGGCCGCAAGTTGGCAGACGTTGGATGCCTTGATTGCCGAGCGCGATCCGCATTGCCGCGGCGTGGTTCTGCTGGGCTTGGATGCGCCAGAAAGTGAGCTGGCCGCCGGATTTGCCGCCTCTGCGGCGTCCAGCCGCGTGAAAGGATTTGCCGTGGGCCGCACCTTGTTTGGACAGCCGTCACGGGATTGGCTGGCCGGCAACATTGATGATGACACCCTAATTGCGCGGATCAGTGATAACTATTTGCGTCTGATTGCCTTATGGCGGCAGCGCAAAGCGCAGTGATTTACCTCTGAAGATCTCATCACTTGGGCTTTTCAGACGATTGGATCAGAAAACCATTATTGAGCTTGTTACGGAAATCAGGATTTAAAACATCAACCCTACATTGATTTGATACCGGGATTCGATACCGGAACCGTCTTATCTCAAGGAGCACGATCATGACCGTACAACTGGGCATTAACCCGCTGACCTGGACCAATGATGACCTGCCTTCTCTGGGGGCGGAAACCCCGCTAGAAACCTGCCTGAGCGAAGGTAAACTGGCTGGTTTCGAAGGCTTTGAACTTGGCAACAAGTTCCCGCGCCAAGCCAGTGTGCTGGGCCCGATTTTGGCGCGTCACCAACTGAAACTGGTGTCTGGCTGGTACTCCGGTGAACTGCTGACGCGCAGTGTGGAGGAGGAAATTGCCGCAGTGCAAGATCACCTGACTTTACTGCGCGAGCTCGGTGCTAACGTGATGGTGTTCTGTGAAGTGACGGATTGTATTCACGGTAAGCAGCAAGTGCCGGTCAATCAGCGTCCGCATTTCCCTGCCGAGCGCTGGGCGGAATATGGCGCCAAACTGACCGAGTTTGCCCGCTATACCCAAAGTCAGGGGGTGCAGATTGCCTATCATCATCACATGGGCACCATGATTGAAACTGAGCAGGATATCGATCTGCTGATGCAGCATACCGGTGAGGAAGTGGGATTGCTGCTGGATACCGGTCACCTGACCTTTGCCGGAGTCGATCCAGTAGCGGTGGCGGCGCGCTGGGCAAAACGCATCAACCACGTGCACTGTAAAGATGTGCGCCCAGCGGTCTTGGCCGAAGTGAAGAACAAAAAAATGAGCTTCCTCAATGCGGTACTGGCCGGTGTTTATACCGTACCGGGTGATGGTTGTGTGGACTATCCGGCGGTATTCCGTGAGCTTAAGCGGGTAAATTACCAAGGTTGGTTGGTGGTGGAAGCGGAGCAAGATCCAGCGATTGCCCATCCGCTGACTTACGCGCGCCTTGGCTATAACAATTTACACCGCTTTGCCGAAGACGCCGGCCTGCTGTAAGGGTTAGCCGAAGCGCTCATCGGGTTTAGGTGAGCGCGTATTGTTCTAACTACGATTATTCTAACCACGATTGCTGTCACCCTTATTGTGGTCACCACTCAGCCGGTATGCTTGTCATACTGGCTGTGATTGCATCTAAACCGCACTTTTTAAGTCTTAAATTTAACCGCGATCTTTACACGCTAAGGTTTAAGGAGCTGAACATGCCAAGCCTGTTATCCCGTTACCAGCAGCCTGATGCCACCGGGCAAACTCAAAATATCACGCCGGCGCGGGCGGGCTGGCAGCATGTCGGATTTACTGTGTATGAATTGCAAGCAGGCCAGCAGCTGTCGTTTGCTGCTGATAACGATGAGCGCTGTCTGGTGTTACTTGGTGGGATGGCGACGGTTACCACACCACATGCTGAATACGCGGCAATCGGTGAGCGAGATAACCCGTTTGCCTGTGAACCGGCGCAGTCTGGCGGGCAGCATAAAAAGCCCTATGCCGTATATGTAACGCAAGGCGACAGCTGCCAGCTCACTGCCTTATCGCCGTTGGAGCTGGCGGTATGCCGCGCACCGGGCAAAGGCACCTATCCCTCGCGTCTGATTACACCGGCGGATATCGGCGCGGAGGCGCGAGGCCGTGGTCATAATCGGCGCTATGTGCACAATATTTTGCCTGACACCGCGCAGGCCGATAGTTTGCTGGTGGTGGAAGTGTTCACCGAAGAGGGCTGTACCAGCTCTTATCCTAGTCATAAGCATGACACTGCTAATCCACCGCACGAAACTTATCTGGAAGAAACCTATTACCACCGCATCAACCCGCCACAGGGTTTTTGTTTCCAGCGTGTGTACACCGATGATCGTTCGTTGGATGAGTCGATGGCGGTGTATGACAAAGATGTGGTGATGGCGCCGCGCGGTTATCATCCGGTCGCGACGTTGGCCGGTTACGATAACTATTATCTGAATGTGATGGCGGGTCCTGTGCGCCAATGGCGTTTTACGTGGGAGCCCGAGCATGCGTGGATCAACACTGAGGCGTATGCATAACGCGCCATTGAATTTCACCCCATACAGCAAGGAGGCATACCGCCTCCTTTTTTGTGTCTATGATTTTTGTGTCTGCGATTTTAATCCTTGTCATTAACCTTAACCGGTCGAGGTCGGTGCGGTAGCCGATTGACCGAAAGAAAGTAGAGTATAAATGTGACATCTCGCCGTGCCTGAGTAACAAAAAACACCGTATTCCTGTTATAAATAAAAAAGCCATAAATCGGGCGGGAAAGAGTTTTTATTTTTTGTACTCGACATCTCACTTTCATGCATTAGCAGATGACGATTTATTATTCCCTCTCCATAATGAGTTTGTTCACTGAAATAGATATATTTTAGGGTGAAAATAAAATGGCTAACTCAAATCAGTCTAAAAGTTGGGTTACACTAGACCACAAAATCGCTTTCTTTATTCCTGCCGCATAATCTCCTTGCCAGATATGCGTCATGCATCTCTGCGCCTGCATACAGTCAATTATAACTATTGCACTCCGAAAATAATTATTTCGGCGGTTAGTGATTTATTGATTGTTAATTAACACCTGATTCGTTGTGAATCCAATTTATCTCGAGCTAGTGGCTCGGCGGGATATTATTCGCCTATAACATTAACTTTTCGTTGCGATTAAATATTCCGTTTAATTTATCAAATTAAATAAAATAAGGTCATACCATGGAAAACTTCAAACACTTACCAGAGCCTTTCCGTATTCGTGTTATTGAGCCAGTAAAACGTACTACCCGTGCTTATCGTGAAAAAGCGATTGTTGAGGCAGGGATGAACCCGTTCCTGCTCGACAGTGAAGATGTGTTTATTGACCTGCTGACTGACAGCGGTACCGGTGCGATTACCCAAGACATGCAGGCGGCGATGCTGCGCGGTGATGAAGCCTACAGCGGTAGCCGTAGTTACTATGCGCTGGCCAATGCAGTGAAAGATATTTTCGGGTATGAGCTGACTATTCCAACCCACCAAGGGCGTGGTGCTGAGCAGATTTATATCCCGGTATTGATTAAAAAGCGTGAAAAAGAAAAAGGGCTAGATCGCAGCAAGATGGTGGCGCTGTCTAACTACTTCTTTGATACCACGCAAGGCCACACGCAAGTGAACTGCTGTGTAGCGAAAAACGTCTACACTAAAGAAGCGTTCGACACCTCGGTGACGGCAGATTTTAAAGGTAACTTCGATCTGGAGAAACTGGAAGCGGCGATTCTGGAAGCCGGCCCGGCCAATGTTCCTTACATTGTCAGCACCATTACCTGTAACTCCGCCGGCGGTCAGCCGGTATCTATTGCTAACCTCAAAGCGGTGTATGAAATCGCGCGTAAATACGATATCCCCGTGATCATGGACTCCGCGCGCTTTGCCGAAAACGCCTACTTTATTCAGCAGCGCGAGCCGGGCTATCAAGACTGGACTATCGAAGAGATCACCCGCGAAACTTACAAGTATGCTGATGGCCTAGCGATGTCCGCCAAGAAAGATGCCATGGTGCAGATGGGCGGTTTGCTGTGCTTTAAAGATGAATCCATGATGGATGTGTACACCGACTGCCGCACCCTATGCGTGGTGCAAGAAGGCTTCCCGACCTACGGTGGTCTGGAAGGCGGCGCGATGGAGCGTCTGGCAGTGGGCCTGTACGACGGTATGCGTCAGGAGTGGTTGGCCTACCGGATCCAGCAGGTGCAGTATCTGGTAGACGGTCTGGAAGCGATCGGCGTGGTCTGTCAGCAAGCCGGTGGTCATGCGGCATTCGTGGATGCAGGCAAACTGCTGCCGCACATCCCAGCCGATCAGTTCCCAGCACACGCACTGGCTTGTGAGCTGTACAAAGTGGCGGGGATCCGCGCGGTGGAAATCGGCTCTCTGCTGCTGGGTCGTGACCCTGCAACCGGCAAACAGCATCCATGCCCGGCTGAGTTGTTGCGTCTGACTATTCCACGCGCAACCTATACCCAGTCGCACATGGACTTCATCATCGAAGCGTTCCAAGAGGTGAAGAAAAATGCCCATCATGTGAAAGGGTTGGAATTTACTTATGAGCCAGCCGTATTACGCCACTTTACGGCACGCTTGAAAGAAATTGCCCCTGCTAACGTGAAATCGGGCGCTGAATTAGAAGCAGCACTGTAAATCTCTCTGAGCGCAACAGCAATGTTGCGCTCTTTTTTTGCGTAAAAATAATAAATCCCCCCGATAATCTGAATAATGAGAGAGCACAATATGGAACGGAGTCCCTCTTTAATAGGTGGTTCTTGTATTATTGCCAGTGTGTGTGTCGGTGCAGGTATGCTGGGATTACCCAGTTCCGGGGCCGGAGCATGGACGCTGTGGTCAATTTTAGCAATCGCGATTACCATGGTGGTGATGACGATATCTGGCTGGATGCTGCTAGAAGCCTTTAAACATTACGATCTGAAAGTCTCTTTTAACTCCGTTACCAAAGAACTCCTCGGCGAGAAAGTTAATTTCTTCAATAATCTGACCGTCTATTTTGTCGGCGGAATATTACTGTATGCCTATATCACTTCCTCTGGATTAATTATTCAAGATTTGATGGGGATAAACAGTAAAATTGCCTCCGTTTTATTTGTGCTCTGTTTCTCATTATTCGTTTGGCATTCCACCCGCGCCGTAGACCGTATTTCGGTTATTTTGATTGCCTTCATGGTATTAAGTTTCGTGTTCGGCGTTTCGGGTTTAGCCAGCAAAGTGAATTTGTCTATCTTGTTCGACTCGGTGAGCCAAGAACATCAATATGCACCGTATGCGATGGCGATGTTGCCGGTAGCCCTGACCTCGTTCGGTTATCACCACTCAGTGTCCTCTATGCGCGCCTATTACGGCTGCGAGCATAAAGCCAAGCGCGCCATTTTGGGCGGTACGGTGATTGCGCTGGCGCTGTATTGCCTGTGGTTGGTGAGTATTTTCGGCAACTTGCCACGCGATCAGTTTGGTCCGGTGATCCAACAAGGCGGGAACGTTGATGTGCTGTTAAAGCAGCTGGGCAGTGTGATTGAATCGGCTAGCATTGCTAAAGCTATTCATGCGTTCTCTATGGCTGCGATCCTCTCATCGTTCATTGGTGTGGGTCTGGGGGTGTTCGATTTTCTGGCGGATTTCTTCAAGTTTGATGACACCAAAGTGGGCCGGACCAAATCTTGGGCCGTCACTTTCTTCCCGCCGCTGTTGATGTCGCTGCTGTTTCCTTTTGGTTTCGTGGTGGCAATCGGTTACGCAGGTGCGGCCGCCACCGTATGGGCTTGTATTATCCCCGCGTTGCTGGCGTATAAATCACGTGCCATGAAAGGAGGACAAGAGGGCTTCATCGCGCCGGGTGGCCAGCCGATGATCATTATGGTGATTCTGTTTGGTCTGCTGACGGCTGTGTTCCATTTCCTGTCTATGCTGGGGCATCTACCGGTCTTTAATGGCTGATGGTCTACGGTGTTAGGTCATGTCACCGATGAGGTCTGGCCTAACACTGCGTTTTGTTCCGCTGTATTTGCCGTATGCGTCCCGGTATGCGGCTTTTTTGTCTCTCTCTTTCCCTCTCTGTTTTGCTCTTAAGTTTTCCCTGTCTGACTTTTGCTACGTGTATTGATGAGCTGTTTAATCGCCAGCCGTTAGGGTGCTCGGCTTTCTGGGGGTTATGACGTGTTCCGAAAACTAAGCGCTGAGTCATTGCTGAAGGGCTAGCCTCATTCCTGTCAGTATGTCGCACTACACATCAGAAGCAGTAAAGTTATGCTAAAATTGTTACCATTAAGCAATACCCTCGTTTCTTGCGAACTCAAGAGCGTCGTGATGGAAAGAGGGGGACGGACACGCAGGCAAGGCGAAAACAGCCTTTGCTGCCCAATATCAGGACGATGACGCAGAGACAGTTATTCTGCACTGGCGTGAGCAGTACGTGATCAGAGTGCGCATGATCAACGCGGTGTACTCGCTTTACGCTTTTATAATCAAAACGTTAATACAGCCGGACTTGCACTGTTGTCCGGTTTTCGCAGATGGAACAACATGGATAAAAAAACTGCAGTCAGTTTACTGGTGGCCGCATCGTTATTAGCCGGTTGCGCGGCAAAACCTGATCAAGCGCAAGCGAGCAGTGCGGTCGATAGCCAGATTAATGACCCGTTTGAAGGGTTTAACCGTACGATGTGGAAATTCAACTACGACGTACTGGACCCGTATATTCTGCGTCCATTAGCGGTCGGTTGGAGTAATACCCCTAAGCCGATTACTTCCGGCATTCGTAATGTGCTGAGTAATCTGGATGAGCCAGCCTCTGCGGTGAACTACTTGCTGCAAGGGCAGCCCAAAGAAGCCATTGTCCATTTCAACCGCTTCTGGATTAACAGCACCTTTGGTCTGTTAGGTCTGGTCGATGTGGCTGGCGCTGCCGGTATGCAAAAAGAAAATCAGCGTGAGTTTGGCCATGTGCTGGGCCATTATGGCGTCGGTTTTGGTCCATACGTGATGGTGCCAGGTTATGGCTCATTTACGCCACGACAGGATATCGGCGGCTTGGTGGACTCCACCTATGTGCCGTTGGCGCTGATCACACCATGGGGTAGCGTGGCTAAGTGGGCGTTGGAAGGCATTGATAGCCGTGCTGATGCGTTGGATAAAGATGCTCTGCTGCGTAATTCGCCAGACTCGTATATCTTGTTCCGTGACGCTTATTTCCAAAATCAGAACTTCATTGTCAGCGGTGGCCGCGCGCCGACCACTGAAAACCCGAATGCCAAAGAGCTCAACGACGTCATTGATGAAATTGATTGATGCGATGACATTGCGCTGAGTTGTTTGATGGCATGACAACATGGTCGACAGGCCAGAAACGGTCAGCCGTCACTGACTCTAGAGCAAAAAATAAAGGCACCGTTAGGTGCCTTTATTTTTTTTATCCTGCAATGGCGACTGATGCGTGGATCAGAAGCGGTAAGTCACTTGCACACCGGTCAACCAGATATCACCGCTGGCTTGTCCGGTGAACGTCCCCATCATGCCCGCTTGTGCATCGTTCGCGATGTGTGGACGTGGCTCAGAGACATCCGCTTTTTTACCGGCAATGTAAGTCAATGCGGCATCAACAGTCAGGTTCGGGGTGAAATCATGGCCGACCCCCGCACTGAACCAGTAGCGATCCATTTCTGGAATACTTAAGGTACGGTTTGCACTATCAACCGCTGAGCGATCGTAAGCAACGCCACCGCGCAGGCGAGTGCTATCGTCCAGTGTATAAGTGGTACCTAACGCTAAGCGGTAGCTATTACGCCAGTTTTCAACTTTCACTGTGTCATTACCCAGACCTTGGATATCAGCTACCAGCTCTTTGAATTTGCTCCACTCGGTCCAGTTCAGGCTACCGTGCACTGCCCATTGTGGGGTGATCTGATGGAATGCTGCCAATTCAGCGCTGGCCGGCAAGGTCAGTGGCAATACACCAGGATATTGACCATTGCGTTGCCGCATCGCCATATCATAAACCAGCCCTTCAGCGTGTCCACTCAGGCCCAGTTTAATTTGTGAATGGTAAGCGGCACCGATGCGGGTATCTTTTGTTGGTTGCCAAACAGCACCGGCTTGCCAACCCCAGGCATGGTCATCGCCTTCCATGTATTTGAGGGTTTTACCGGCAAATGGTTTAGTTTCTGGCAAGGCGCTCAGATAGTAAGGCGCGCTAGCACCAATTGAGCCTTCACCTTGTACGTAGCGAACACCGGCGCCCAGTTGCCATTCGTCACTCAGTTTGTAAGCAATGTTCGGATTGAATTCAACTGTGCGAACTTTGGTGTGGTTACCAAACTGGGTGCCAGCAAAGGAGCTTTCCAGATCGGTCGACATACCAAAGTTAGAATTGATGGCTAAACCTGCAAACCAACGCTCGTTGATTGGCATTGCCGCATAGGCATTCGGGATCCACGCATCACCGGCGACATCACGAGCCTGGGTTGCGATTTTGGTATGCAGTGGCGTGGTGGTGGTGCCTTTCAGGTCGATATTCGGGTTAACGTAAATCGCGCCAGCAGACACATTCAGCGAATCGAATTGCGCCAACAGCGCTGGGTTACGGGCTTGAGCGGAAGCATTGTCAGCGATGGCGGCTTCACCTGCGAAGGCGCGGCCAAGGCCAGTAGCTGAGTATTCAGCTAATTGAAACCCTGCGGCATGGGCTTGCATTAACAGTCCACCGGAAAGCGCACCGGTAATCAAACGCGCAATATTCTTCTTGTTCATTATAAGTAGATGTCGTTGGAATGGAGAAAATGTGTATCGGCATGGTAGTGCGCTCAATCCCTAATACAAATCTTCTTCAGTAATGGGTATAAAAACAGAGTTTAAAACTATAATTTATTAATTAAATGAAATTTTATATCGAGTCTCGGCGAATGCCTGTACGCTCAAATTGAATTTCAGCGTACAGCTGTTTTTCACGGTGTACGCTGAAGTTGGTTGATTTTAAAGCGGTTTTTAAGCGCAATGATGCTCATTACATGCCGATTCATAGAACCGCTGAGGTATTTTAGTTCGCTCAATAAGCTATCGATATATCAAAATGAAAGGGAATATTTTGCTACCGCTGTGCGCCATTATTATGAGTTGATAGTAATGTTAGGCAGGAGTAACAGGTACAAAAAAGCCGGTCATGATGACCGGCTTTTTAGCATTCAGAAAACATCCTCGAGAATGTAGGGATGTATCCGATACGCGATATTAGAAGGTGTAGTTCAGACCAACGCTGTACAGGTACGCATCACCCTTGGAATCGAATTGGGATGGAATGTTACCGACAGGCGATTGGAAGTCTTCTTTAAAATTAGCACCACGGCCGTTCAGGTACGCAAAGCCAGCATCAACGCTCAGGTTCTTATCAAACGCATAAGTGGTACCCAAGGTATACCATACACGATCTTGATCCGGGATAGAGATTGACGGGTGTTTGCTAGACGCTTTTTGGTCATAGGCTAAACCTGCACGGAAAGTCCACTCTGGGCTGTAGTAGTAAGTACCACCCAGCGCATAACGGTAAGCGGTTTCAAAGCTTTCGTCTTTTTGCAGACACACACCACCGGCACATTGAGAGCTGGTCGCTTTTAACTCTTCAAATGCATTCCAGCCTGTACGCATGATGCCGTAGCTCAGCGCAAATTGCTCATTCAGACGGCTATACCCAGAGATTTCCCAGATATCTGGCAGATCCACTTTCAGGTTAGCCGGAACGGTTTGATTTTTTGATGGGATACCGCGTGAATCACCATCAAAGTCTAATTTCACTTTAGAGCGGTAGGTCAACGCCAAGCGGTTGGCTTCGTTGATTTCCCACATCGCACCGATGTTCCAACCAAATGCCCAAGTGTCGCCTTTCAGATAGGCGATTTCGGTTGAGGCTGGTTTTTGTAATGCTTGGCCTAAAATGCCGGCATGACGAACAAGCTCAGCGTCAGCATATACCGCGTTCAAGCCCAAACCAAAACTGAACTGCTCGTTTAAGCGGTAAGCTGCACTTAAGTTAGCGTTTACGGTGGTCAGTTCTGTTTTACCGCCTAAGAAACCGGCACTAAAATCCGTTGGGAAGTCGGTAGAGAGGCCGTAGTTAGAAAACAGTGCGCCACCCAGAGCCCATTGTTCATTAACTGGATAAATAACCGCGCCAAACGGTACTACCGCTGATGGTGCGATATCACTGGCATTGGCTGGGATTTTGCGCGGGCCGCCAGTAGTACCATTCACATCCACTTCTGGATCGATATAGGTTAAACCACCAGAGATAGACGGCGCATCGAACATCATCATGGCGGCTGGGTTGCGGATCACGACTGCGGCGTTGTCGGCCACGGCACCTTCACCGGCGAAAGCACGACCCAGACCGGAAGCGGAGTGCTCACCAATCTGATAGCCGGCGGCGCTGGCATTGGCGGATAATAAGGCCACTGCGGTAGCCAGAGCTGATTTGGTTAACAGGTTCTTCTTGTTCATATACAGATTCTCTGTCTGTGATTATTATTTGCGGTCCCCCCTTCATGGAGGGTTGCGCGGATTGTAGGGGCTTAGCCGGTCTGCTGAAATCAGACCAGTGGTCAATATAAGCGCAAAATAACCTTTTGTTAACACTTTTTCAGGCTGTTTTGTTCGAAAAACAGACTCATATTGACCATGAGTAACGTTATCATTTTTAATTGGATAAAGATGATAATTAAAAGTTTATTGCAAACAGGTATTTATAAATATTTCAACTGAAACGTAGATATTACGCGGAATGTGAGCTGAAACGTGGATTTTTTCACGCTGATTCATTCAGATAATACATAATTCAATCTTTTGTTAACACTTGAGCAATCAAATCCAGTGCTAAAAATGAAGCACATAATTCCTGTTGGGTCAGACTGATGAGCCGTGTATGATAATCCCATACCTTATTTGAGGTTTTGGCTGTTTGATTTTATTCGGCTCACGAGAGGACCTATTTATGTCTAATGATATCTGCCGCGCACAAGAAACCGCTGCTTGCTGCTGTATGGATGTTGGCACCATTCTGGATAACACCGATTGCACTGCTAGCCTTGAGAAAGTTTTTGCGACCAAAGACGAGGCGGAAGCATTTTTGGCCAAGTGGACTCAAAAAGCTCGTGATATCGAATCTGAACCGTGTGATATCACCAGCGATATCACTGAGATTGCTGATGGTTTCAAGCTGAGTGCAGATTTCTCTTTCTCCTGCCAAGCTGAAACGATGATTTTCCAGCTGGCGCTGCGTTAATCTACGCGATAAACCTGCATGCGTTGCGGGTGTTGGTCGCACCGTGTAGGGCGAGGCTCTAATGCTTGTCTGCCGATACGGTAAAATAGCGAACAAAATAAAAGGCCGTATCCTTGGATACGGCCTTTTTTCATGCATCTTTTCTCAGGCGCCTTTTCTCATGTAGAGCATTATTAATGCACTCGGAGAATCGGATTAATCCTTGTCATCCAGCTTGAGGCTGATTTTCGGAAAATCATCATCTCGGCGTAAATCAGTGACCGGCGTACTGACTGTCGGTGCACTATTGCTGTTATAGCTGCGGATCCCACGGATTCGATGCAGTAACTGGCGCAGTGTCTGCGGATTCCAGCTGCTCTTATTATCTTTGCTACGGCGCAAACGGGTTAGCTCACGATCGATAGCATCGCCACTTGGCAATTCAGCAAAGTGAGTGAACTTGCGCCCCGGCCAACGTTGACGCGCCCATTGGCTGAGCGCGCGGGTGATCTGCGCCGGCTCATGGCTGTTGAGAGCTTGCTCTAACTCCAACCAGGCTTTTTCTTCCGGCTCCGGCTCACTTGGCATCATTAATGACAGGCGGCTGAGTTCGTTGCGCAAGCTGCGTTTTTGACTGAAATGCCAGTACAGGCCACCGGCCAGTAAGAAACCACCGAAGATCGCAATGTAGCCAAAGAGGTTAGCGTAGTTCTCTTTCGGTTTCACCATCGGCACCACCGGCTGACTGAGCGCTGGATTACTGCTGATCACCAGCGGCTGAGCTGCCAGTACGGCAGTTTCGGCTTTTTCGGTCTGGGTATTCCACCAGGTCAGGCTGATTTCAGGCAGCATCACATTATTGGCGGTGCGCTTCGGCATCAGAATATGGCGAATTTCCAGCTCGGTTTCCCCATTCACGGTGCGGCGTTGCTCCACCGGTTGGGCATGCAAACTGAGTTCGGCAGGGTAGACAATCTCAGGCATCACCAGTGGCTTATCGCCCAAACCACGAGCGCGCAGACGGATAGTCCGAGTCAGCGGCTCCCCGACTTTCGCTGCGGTAGGCTGCGGGAACCAGGTCTCTTCTAACGAAACTTTCTCTGCCGGTAGCCAGTTGGCGGCTAAGTCTTTTGGTAGTGGGCGGACGTTCAACGTAACCGGCATGGCTTCCGCGTAGGCATTCAGCGGTGGCTGCAATTGGCTGCTGCCACGCACAGTACCGCGAAAACGGATATTGCTGATGGTGATGTTACCCGGCTCATGCGCCATGATTTGATAGCGGCGGCTGACAATCTGGTAGCGGTTACCATCGCGCATTAAGCTCCAAGAGCGGTCTTGGCCAACTTGGCGCAAGGTGCCGTTGCTGAGCTCAGGCGTAGAGAGCACGCCATCGAGCAATTCGCTGGCCAGCTCCAAATCGATATCCAGATATACCGCTTCATCTGGATAGGCGACCGGCTTAGACAGGCGCGTATTCAGTACCGCTTGATCCAAGGTGATCACCGGTTTTGCTGGCTCGGCAGGTACTTCTTCTTTTTTCTCTTCCACTTTTGCCGGCACCACATTAAAGGCCAGTGGTTGGCTGGCGATGTTATCGATAGTCAGTGCCGGAATTTGGTAATTACCGGTTTGATCCTGCATCAACGTGGTTTTCCAGCGGGTTGCCGCCGGTTGCTTTTTATCGGCAGGGATCTGGTTATATTCGGTGTTACCGACCACAAATGACTGCCCAAACAGCGGGGAGAGATCCAGCGCCTCATTGGGCAGCAGATCATCGGCGGTGATGGTCAGGGTAAAAGGTTGCCCTTGTTCCACCGGCTCTTTATCAATACTGATATCCAGTTTGGTCAGGGCCTGTGCCAGCGGGCTGAGGCTCAGACAGAGCAAGGCTATCCCTGTTTTCCAGAGTGTTATTGAGCGCAAGGTATCGCGTACCATCAGCATAATGGTGACTATGTCCGAATCGAGTGAAATAACACGCATCCTGTAACCGGTCGATAACCGGCCACGTATCAGCACAAACAGAGCGGCGTATTGGCGACGCTGTAATGGAAACTTTTCCTAGAAAAAAGTAAGCAAAAAATATGCCTTATCTTGGAACGGTCAGGCAAGGTAAGGGAAGTAAGACACAAGGCAGAGGAGGTGAGTCCGCCGTACCGACCCACGAATGCTGAGCACGGCGAGAGTGAGCCACGGCCATCGGTGGTCGTAGTTATTGTGACTCGTGGGGTGGGTAACAATTGACACCGTGCAGTCAAAAAAATGACAGCGTCATTGTGTCTTCATTGTGTCTTCATTGTCGGAGTGGTTGGCCTTGAGGCTAAACACGAGGGATAGATCTTCAACGTTACCGGCTAAGCCATTTCTGCCTCAAACAGTTGTTTGAATATTGTGAACAAGAGGTTACACTCAAGGTGTTCAGGTCTGACCAGCACGGCAGACTGGCGCGCCTATTTCTGAAAGGAGTTCACATGAAAGCGGTACAAAACCTTACCACGCGTAGCGGTGAGCGTATTGCGGTGGTGGCAGGATTACGCACCCCGTTTGCCCGTCAGGCGACGGCATTTCACGGCGTACCGGCGTTGGATCTGGGAAAAATGGTGGTCAATGAGCTGCTGCTGCGTAGTGGCCTTGATCCACAACTGATTGATCAAGTGGTGTTCGGCCAAGTGGTGCAGATGCCCGAAGCGCCCAATATCGCCCGGGAAATTGTGTTAGGCACCGGAATGAGCATTCATACCGATGCGTACAGCGTTTCACGCGCCTGTGCGACCAGCTTTCAAGCCGTCGCCAATATTTGTGACAGCATTGTCAGCGGCACAGTCGAAACCGGCATTGCCGGTGGCGCCGATTCCTCTTCCGTACTGCCGATTGGTGTGTCGAAAAAATTAGCGCGCGCGTTGGTGGATTTAAATAAAGCGCGCAGTCTCAGTCAGCGATTGAAGATTTTCTCCAGCCTACGTTTGCGCGATTTACTGCCGGTTCCTCCGGCGGTGGCAGAGTATTCCACCGGCTTATCGATGGGGCAAACCGCCGAGCAGATGGCCAAAACCTATCACATTAGCCGCGCCGAGCAAGATGAGCTGGCGCTACGCTCGCACCATCTGGCTGCGCGTGCTTGGGCCGATGGCTTGTTGGCCGATGAAGTGATGACGGCGTATTCGGCTCCGTACAAAGCGCCGCTAGAAAAAGATAACAATATCCGCAGTGACTCCACGCTCGCCGATTATGCTCGTCTCAAACCGGCCTTTGATCGCCGCCACGGTACGGTGACGGCGGCAAACAGTACGCCGTTGACCGATGGCGCTGCTGCCGTCATGTTGATGAGCGAAGGGCGCGCCAAGGCGCTTGGTCTGACCCCGCTCGGCTTTATTCGTAGCTATGCTTTTGCGGCTATCGATGTGTGGCAAGACATGCTGATGGGGCCGTCTTATGCCACGCCACTGGCGCTTGAGCGTGCTGGCGTCACCTTATCCGATTTGACCTTGATTGACATGCACGAAGCCTTTGCCGCGCAAACCTTGGCTAATTTGCGGATGTTTGCCAGTGCGGATTTTGCACGCGATAAATTAGGCCGTAGCCAAGCCATAGGCGAAGTAGATATGGACAAATTCAACGTGCTGGGCGGCTCTTTAGCCTATGGTCACCCGTTTGCGGCCACCGGCGCGCGGATGATCACCCAGACATTGCGTGAGCTGAAGCGCCGTGGCGGCGGATTGGCATTGAACACCGCGTGTGCCGCCGGCGGATTGGGTGCCGCCATGGTATTGGAGAGCGAATAATGACTACACAAAGCGCATTTTCCTTAATGGTCAGGGATGACGGGGTTGGCGTACTGACCATGGATGTCCCTGGCGATAGTGTAAACACCTTGAAAGCTGAGTTTGGCGAACAGATCCGCGCGATCTTATCCGATCTGAAAAATCGTAATGATGTTCGCGGTCTGGTGCTAATTTCCGGTAAAACCGACTCTTTTGTCGCCGGAGCGGATATCAGCATGTTGGCCGCCTGCCGTAGCGCCGATGAAGCGGCAACTTTATCGCGCCAAGGGCATGCGGTGATGGCCGAGTTGGAAGCGCTGCCGTTTACCGTGGTGGCGGCGATTCATGGCGCTTGCTTAGGCGGTGGGCTAGAGCTGGCACTGGCTTGCCACGCTCGCGTGTGTACCGAGCATGATAAAACCCAACTGGGGTTACCGGAAGTGCAGCTGGGTCTGTTGCCTGGCTCTGGTGGAACGCAGCGTCTGCCGCGTCTGATTGGCGTTGCCAAGGCCTTAGATTTGATGCTGACTGGGCGCAGTGTACGGGCAAAATCAGCGCGTAAAATGGGGTTGGTGGATGATGTGGTTCCGCCGAGTATTTTACTGCAGGCCGCCGCAGAGTTGGCATTGCAACCGAAACCGAAACGCAGTAAACCGGGCGGTGCGATGGGCTGGTTGCTGGAAGGCAACAGCGCGGGGCGCAATCTGGTGTTCAATCAGGCGACCAAGCAAACCTTAAGTAAAACCCGTGGCAATTATCCCGCGCCTGAGAAGATTTTGGATGTGGTGCGGTGTGGCTTAGAAAAGGGCATGGCCGCTGGTTTAGAGGCCGAAGCGCGCGAGTTCGGTGAGCTGGTAATGACCCCAGAGTCTGCCGCACTGCGCTCGATTTTCTTTGCCACCACCGAGATGAAAAAAGAGCGTGAAGCGGGCGCTATGCCGCTGCCGCTCAAGAGTATTGGTGTATTAGGTGGCGGCTTGATGGGCGGCGGGATTGCCTTTGTGACCGCCAGCAAAGCCGGGTTACCGGTGCGCATTAAAGATGTGGCCAGTGCGGGGATTAACCATGCGCTGCGTTACAGCTACGATATTTTGAACAAACGGGTGAAGAAGAAAATCCTGCTGCCTGCGCAGATGCAAAAACAGATGCTGATGCTCTCCGGCGGGCTGGATTACACTGCGTTTGCCGAGCGCGATCTGGTGGTCGAAGCGGTGTTTGAGGATCTGAAACTCAAACAAAAGATGGTGGCGGATGTTGAACAACATTGCCGCGTCGATACCGTGTTTGCCTCCAATACCTCCTCATTGCCGATCGGTCAGATTGCGGCGCAGGCGCAGCGACCTGAAAATGTGATCGGGCTGCATTATTTCAGTCCAGTCGACAAAATGCCGTTGGTGGAAGTGATCCCGCATGCCGGCACGTCGGCGCAGACCATCGCGACCACGGTCGAATTTGCGCGTAAGCAGGGCAAAACCGCCATCGTGGTGGCGGATCAGGCCGGTTTTTATGTTAACCGGATTCTGGCTCCGTACATGAATGAGGCGGCGCGCTGCCTGTTGGCCGGTGACAGTATCGAGCATATTGATGCCGCGCTGATGGATTTTGGCTTCCCTGTAGGCCCGATTACGTTGCTGGATGAAGTGGGCATTGATGTCGGCGCTAAGATTTCGCCTATTTTGCAAGAAGCGCTCGGTGAGCGTTTTGCTGCGCCTGACGCCTTTAGCGCCCTGCTCAAAGATGATCGTAAAGGGCGTAAAAATGGGCGCGGTTTTTACCTGTACGGCAAAAAAATGCGTAAAGGGAAGAAGCTGCCGGATACCTCCGTGTACAAGGTCCTGGGTGTACAGCCGAGTACCAACCAAGATCCACAAGAATTGGCCGAACGCTGTGTGCTGATGATGCTTAATGAAGCGGCACGCTGTTTAGATGAAGGGATTATCCGCAGCCCACGCGATGGGGATATTGGGGCGATTTTCGGTATCGGTTTCCCTCCGTTCTTAGGCGGCCCGTTCCGTTACATGGATCGCATCGGCGCTGCACAGCTGACAACCCGTCTGCAGGAACATGCGAAACGGTTTGGCCAACGCTTTGAACCTTGTGAGCGCTTGTTGCAGATGGCGCAGGGGAATGAGAAATTCTATTCAGAATAATAAGATAACCTCCTTTAAAATCACTCCTTTTGTTAACCAGCCGTAAGGCTGGTTTTTTTATGTCGCCGCCACTGTTATGCTGCCGTTTTTCCCTAGCGGGTTGAGTCAAGCTATGCAAATTTGGGTGGATGCCGATGCGTGTCCAAAAGTGATCAAAGAGATTTTGTTTCGTGCCGCTGAGCGCGTGGGTGTTGCGGTGACCTTAGTGGCCAATCAGCCGTTGGCGGTGCCACCATCACGTTATATTCAAAGTATTCAGGTGGCGGCCGGATTTGATGTGGCCGATAACGAAATTGTGCGCCGTGCACAGGCGGGAGATTTGGTGATCACCGCCGATATTCCGTTGGCCTCGGAAGTGCTGGAGAAAAAAGCGATTGCCTTGAATCCGCGCGGCGAGCTGTATACCAGTGAAAATATCCGTCAGCGTCTGAACATGCGTGATTTTATGGATACCCTACGCGCCAGTGGGATCCAAACCGGCGGGCCGGCGGCCTTTAGCCAACGTGATCGCCAAGCGTTTGCCGGTGAGCTCGATCGTTGGTTAGTCAGCTATCAGCGCAGTTGTCGTTAATACTTTAAGCCGTTAAATCTTTATGCGTTGCGATACCCATAAAGATGCCAAAAGAATGACCGCGCGGTTAACGCGGTCAGAGTCAGCATCTGTGTTGGCGAGCTTGGCGATATTAGTGTTGATATCCGCTACGGCGTTTCCAGCTTGCGGCTTTGGCGCTGGAAGGCGCCCGCATCGGTAATCACATGCTCAACACGCAGTCGCTCTTGGTTTAAGTGCGCTTCGCCGTGGCTGCTCAAGATTAAACGGTCTGCCGTGCGCGGTTTGAGCTGGGTGACGATAAAGCGGATCACCTCGGCACGGGTGAGCGATGCCACCGCATGGGCAATTCGGCGGCGTTGATCGAACGTCCAATCTTTGTTGCCGATACTGACCCAATAACGCTGAGCGCGGGTGCGCAAGTTGGTATCTGGCTCGTTAATTTGAGCCAGCAGCCCTTGTTTACTGGCTTGCCATTGCTGCTCGGTCAGCTCCAGCAATACCAACGGGAAGGCATTGATAAAATCATCAATCGATTCCAGCAAGTGTGTCGGGCCAGCGACCGGTGATTGCACATAAAAAATCAGCCCCGGGAAGCGGTTGAGCGGCAGATTACCTGAGCCGAGCATGTAACCCAATTGCTGGCGAGTGCGCAGCTCATGGAAGAACGTGGCAGACATCAGGTGATTGGTGAAGATAGATAGCGCAATATCTCGCGGCGCGTAGTGCGCAGACTGGTAATACACCAGCAGCGCCGAATCGTGGTGTGCGCAATCGTATTGACGCAGCAGGCTACCGCGGCCTTGAATACTGACCAATTGACGCCGAGTTTCATGGCCCGGATTGCTGTCGGTCAGCAAATGGGTGGTCAGCATCTCGCCCAGTAACCGCGCTTGCGATTCCGGCCAGTCGCCAAACATCAGCATTTCGATGTGCACATGCGAGAACATCTGCTCAACAAAGGGCGGTAACTCAGCCAGCGTCACTTTTTCCAGTTCGGGTAACAGCTTGTTGTACGGCGGATTGTTCGGTTGCAGTAAGCCTGTTAGCTGATTGAACAGTTGGGAAATTGGTTTTTCTTCCGTCACATTCCGCCAGTTACGCAGCAGTTGCTGGCGGATGGTATCGAAACGCTCTTGCCGGAACTCGCGGTGACGAAAGCGATGCAAAATGGTTTGCAGCAGCAGCGGCTGTTTGGCGCTAAAACCGGATAACTGCAATGTCACGCCGCCTTGGTGGGCGTAAATGTTATAGCCGATTCCCGCCAATTCTGCCGGATAGGTCGCTTCAGTCAGCGAATCAATCAGCATCTCAACACACAAACGGGTCAGCGCCACATGTCGCGGCGAGCTGACGGCGTTTAGGCTGTCGATCGCAATATAGATATGCCCTTTAGGTAGTCGAAATTCTGGCTCTTGATAGTGCCACAAGCGAAAACCGGGCTGGTCTTGCAGCAAAGTTGGGTAGGGCTTGTCATCGTGCAACGGTTGCGGTTGCAGATTATCCACCAAATACGGGTTTTCTGGCGGTAAATACAGCGCCGGATTGCTCTGCGGTTGTTGCCACTGAGCCAGCCATTCGGCAGGCAGTGGGCGCACACTGTACGGCGTGAAATACCACTGCGCTTGGCGATCGGTAGGCAGATCGGGGGCGATCAACGTCAGGCGGCAACGATCGGGCTGCATTTGGCTGAGGAAGTGTTGGATCTGCGCTTCATCGAAAGTCTGCATCAGGTAATCGCCACACAGCAGATCTTCTGGTGGATACAAAAACAGATTCATCACCAGATGGCTGACCAAATCCAGCGGTTTACTCGGCTCTTGGAAGTGGAATGCCGTATCCAGCACGCTGCGCTTTTCCGCGTAGCGCCAAGCCTGCAAACCCTGTTGGCGAATCAGATCCAGATACGCAAAAATCTGGCTGACGATCTCTGGCACATGCGCCATCCCTTCTGGGGTGAGCAGTAGGCTAACGCTGAAATCTTTAAAATTGCTGCCGCTGATCCCGCCTCCGGCGGATAAGGTGTTCGCCCAACCTTGGCGTTTGAGCCATGACAGCAGGCTGCCTTGGCCTTCATAGCCGAGCAAATGAGCGATAAAAGAGAGCGGTTTTTGCCGATAAAACTGATCGCAATTGGGTAAACCAAAGGTCAGGGTTAATTTGCGGGTCTCTTTTTTCGGCTTGGCGTGGATCAAAATGCCTAAATCTTGCTCGCGATACAGCGGAGGCAAGATTTCTGGTACCGATGTAGGCTGACACGGAATGGCGCTAAAGCAGTGCTCGGCCAGTTGCTCTAGGCTGTCCAGATCGTGGGCGCTTAAAATGGTTAAGCACATGCGATCGGCGGAGTAATAGCGTTGATAAAAACGCAACAGATCATCGCGCACCGACGCGTGCTCGCGGTCGGCCAGCGTATCGAGAGAGCCGACTGAGAATTTGGCAAATGGGTGCGCGGGATTGACGGTTTCCTTATGCACTTGATACAAGCGCCGCGTGTCATCATTGAGTTTGAGTTTGTACTCGGCATCAATGGCTTGGCGCTCTTTATCCACCAATTCTGGATTGAATAAAGGTTCGGTAAAGAAACCGGCAAAACGCTGCAGCCCTTCCGGCAGATAATCTGGCACTATCTCGAAAAAGTAGTTGGTATGCTCGGTACCGGTCCACGCATTATTGCTGCCGCCGTGGCGGTTGATAAATTGCTGGAACTCTCCCGGATGCGGGTAGCTTTGAGTGCCGAGAAACAGCATATGTTCAAGGAAATGCGCCATTCCCTGACGGTCGATCGGATCATCAAAGTGACCGGCGCGCACCGACAGCGCCGCTGCCGCCCGTGCTGTGGACGGGTCATGGATCAGCAACACACGCAGTTGATTGGCTAATACCAGATGACGGTACTGTTTATGATCGTTCGGGCTTTGATACACGGCGGTGCCTCGTTGTTATCAGATGTATGGACGGCGCTCGTGACAGAGAATGGTCTTTCTGACTCCCATTATGGAGCGGGAATCAGTGTGGTGCAATTTTCTTTAGTCATACCTATATCCGCTCGCCGCAGGCCGCACTTTCACCGGTGAAACGTTTAGTTATTGAACGGATTAAGGCACAATGAGCGGGCAATGACAGGATCCGGTTGGGTTAAATAAGTAAAACAGACCGGATAATGCGATAAAAAACATAACATTACGGTTATCTATGTACATATTTATTATGCGCCACGGTGAGGCGGAATCCCATGCGGCCAGTGATGCTCAGCGTGCGCTGACCCCGCGTGGTCGTCAGGAATCCCGTCTGATGGCGGAATGGCTGAGCGGACAAACCGAAGGTGGCGTAGCAAAGGCATTGGTGAGTCCGTATCTGCGGGCGCAGCAAACCTGGGATACCGTGCGAGCGGTGTTGCCGGTGGCTCAGCCAGAAGAGGTGTGGGATTCGCTGATCCCAGAAGGTAATCCTCAGCCGGCGGCGGATTATCTGACCGCGCTGGCCGCTGATGGGGTGCCAAGCGTGCTGATTGTGTCCCACCTGCCGCTGGTGGGGTATTTGGTGGCCGATTTGTGCCCAGGCACCGTGCCGCCAATGTTTGCAACCTCCGGTGTGGCCTGCATTGAGCTAGATGCCGACACCGGTCATGGCAAGTTGCTGCAAATTATCCAACCAGCCAACTTACTGTAACGCGCACACCACAGCGTCGGGCTTACTGCATGTAAGCCCGTTATTCCTGCGTTTTCTTTGGTTTTTCTCGCATGTCAGCGCCAGTTATTCCACCACATCTAACAGAACCAGCAGCGCGGCATCGCCACCCCATTCTTTAGGAGCTTGATAAAAAGCGCGCACTAGTGGATGTTGCGCCAGCCACAGCGGCGTTTGCCGTTTCAGCACATGGCGACCATAGCCGTGCATCACGCAGGCGCAGGCTACGTGCTCGCGGCGACAGGCAGCCAGCAGCGCGCCGAGCTCTTGTTTGGCTTGTTCTTGCGTTAATCCGTGCAAATCCAAAAACAGCTCCGGCGTAAAATCGCCTCGGCGCAACTGTTTGAGCTCATAATGGCTGACATCCTCGCGCACATAGCGCATAGGGCCTTCTTCGCTCAGACGGGGCTGAAACTCGTCAGAAAAATAGAAGCTGGCATCACGCTGTTCCTGCTGTTCGCGCACCTCTACCCGCTCAGGGCGCTGGATGCGTGGCCGGATTATGGTATCCTGCTTTATCTTTTTCGCCCCCTGAATCGCGTCGCGAAACAGGGTGGTATCGTCTTCGGACAGTGTGTGTTTTTTCTTCATGTGATTGTCTGTGTCTGAACTCATTACGCTAATTATATGGAAATCAGCGGCAGATTATCGCGTTTCGGAGGGTAAATTGGATAAGATTTTTGTCGACGAGGCGGTCAACGAGCTGCATACCATTCAGGATATGCTGCGTTGGACAGTCAGCCGTTTTAATGCTGCCGGATTGTATTACGGTCATGGCACCGATAATCCGTGGGATGAAGCGGTAGCACTGGTGCTGCCGACCCTCTTTTTGCCACTGGATTTCCCTGCAGATATGCGTAACTGCCGTTTGACGCCGAGCGAGCGTCATCGCATCGTCGAGCGCGTGCTGCGCCGCATTAACGATCGCGTGCCGGTGGCATACCTGACCAACAGTGCCTGGTTCTGCGGCATGGAATTTTATGTGGATGAGCGCGTACTGGTCCCACGCTCTCCGATTGGCGAGCTGATCCAAAACCATTTTGATGGCCTGCTGCCACGCGAACCACTGCGTATTTTGGACATGTGCACCGGTAGCGGCTGTATCGCCATTGCGTGCGCCGCCGAGTTCCCCGATGCAGAAGTGGATGCGGTCGACATCTCTACCGATGCCCTGACGGTAGCCGAGCAAAACATCTATGCGCATGCGCTGGAGCAGCGCGTGATCCCGATCCGCTCTGATGTATTCCGCGATCTGCCACAGGACAAATATGACCTGATCGTGACTAACCCGCCGTATGTTGACGCAGAAGATATCGCCGACATGCCGGATGAATATCACCACGAGCCAGCCATCGGCTTGGCTTCGGGTATGGATGGTCTGAAGCTGACCAAGCGCATTTTGGCTGGTGCGCCAGATTATCTGGCCGAAGATGGCGTGCTGATTTGCGAAGTGGGCAACAGCATGGTGCATCTGGAAGCGCAATATCCAGAGATCCCATTCACATGGCTGGAGTTCGAGCACGGTGGTCTGGGCGTATTCATGCTGACGCGTCAGCAGATTGTGGATCATTACCACCACTTTGCGCCGTTTCGTGACTGATTGTTCACGCGATAGCCGCAGCTGATGCGGCAGAAAATGTGCAATTTCCCCTCGGGCAGCCTTGAGCTGCCCGAATTATTTGCGCATTATCAAGGATACTTTTCTTTCCGTCAGCCGAGCAGGCTGCCGGAGCACCGATGAACCAGATAAACACGGATTAACAGATGGCAGGGAACAGTATCGGACAACTTTTCCGCGTGACCACCTTTGGTGAATCGCATGGGCCGGCGCTTGGTTGTATTGTGGACGGCGTACCGCCGGGCATGCAGCTCGACGAAGCGGATTTACAGCATGATCTGGACCGCCGTCGTCCCGGTACGTCGCGTTATACCACGCAGCGTCGCGAGCCGGATCAGGTGCGGATTTTATCCGGCGTGTTTGAAGGGCAAACCACCGGCACCAGCATTGGGCTGCTGATTGAAAACACCGATCAGCGTTCGCAAGATTATTCGGCGATTAAAGAGCAGTTTCGCCCTGGGCATGCCGATTACACCTACCATCACAAATATGGCCTGCGCGATTACCGTGGCGGTGGTCGCTCTTCGGCTCGCGAAACCGCTATGCGCGTAGCGGCGGGCGCGATTGCTAAAAAATACCTGTATGAGCAATTTGGCATTACCGTGCGTGGTTATCTGGCGCAAATGGGCGATGTCAAAGCCGAGAAAATTGATTGGCAAGCCATCGAAGAAAATCCGTTTTTCTGCCCTGATCCAGACAAAATTGAGGCGCTGGATGCACTGATCCGCGATCTGAAAAAAGACGGCGATTCGATTGGTGCCAAAGTTACGGTCGTGGCTGAGCATGTGCCAGTAGGATTAGGGGAGCCGGTGTTTGATCGCTTAGATGCTGATCTGGCGCATGCCCTGATGAGCATCAATGCGGTGAAAGGGGTGGAGATTGGTGATGGCTTTGCGGTGGTGAATCAGCGCGGTAGCGAGCACCGTGATGAAATCACGCCGGAAGGTTTTCTGAGCAATCACGCGGGTGGAATTCTGGGCGGGATCAGCTCCGGTCAGCCGCTGGTAGCGCATTTAGCTCTGAAACCGACCTCCAGTATCACCATTCCGGGGCGTTCGGTGAATACCCGTGGCGAGCCTGTTGAAGTGGTGACTAAAGGCCGCCATGACCCGTGCGTCGGCATTCGGGCGGTGCCAATTGCCGAGGCGATGATGGCGATTGTGCTGCTCGATCACCTGTTGCGCCATCGCGCCCAGTGTGGTGGTGCGCGTACGCCAGCTCCGAGCTGGGATGGCTTACTGGCATGAGTGCGTTATCCCGCTTGGCTGATTATTTAACCCACAGTTATTCAACGGGCAGCGCACTGCTGGTGGCGCTTTGCATGGCCAGTAGCGCACAGGCATCGCCCTGGAGTGAATTCAGTGCACCGGTGGCCGGTGCCCCGCAAGCGGTGGGCGGCTACAGCAATGGCTGCGTGATTGGTGCGCAGCCGCTGCCGCTGCAGGGGAAAGGCTATGAGCTGATCCGCAGTCAGCGGATGCGCTATTTTGGTCATCCGGAGCTGATTGCCTTTGTACAGCGTCTGGCTAAGCACAGCCGTCAGGCTGGGCTACCGAATTTCTGGGTGGGCGATATGGCGATGCCTGCGGGCGGGCGTTTTAGCTCAGGGCATGCCAGTCATCAAAACGGGCTGGATGTGGATATCTGGCTGCGTTTTAGCCGTAGCAAACTTAGCGAGCACGAAAAGCAGTCGCCGCAAGCGGTCAGTCTGGTGGACTTTCCGCGGATGCAGGTAAAAAGTGATTTGTGGCAGCCGGAATATACCGAGCTGATTAAGCTGGCGGCCAGCGATCCGAAAGTGGCGCGGATTTTTGTCAATCCTGCCATCAAGCAGCAGCTGTGCGTGAGTACCGCTGGGCATGAGCGCAGCTGGCTGCGTAAAGTCCGGCCATGGGGAGGGCATGATTATCACATGCATGTGCGCTTAGCGTGTCCGCCTGGTTCGCAAGATTGCCAAGCACAAACTCCGCCGCCGGCCGGTGATGGCTGTGGCGATGAGTTAGCGTCTTGGTTGCAGCCGCCGGTAGTCACGGCGCAAACCGGTAAACCGAAGCTTAGCAAGCCAAAACTGCCGAGCTTACCGCCACCGTTACCCGCAGTTTGTCAGAGTGTCTTACTCAGTCACCAGCCGCTGAAAAATAACGCCAACGATGCGGGTATTGCGGGTAAGAGCGTAATGGGTACAGGAAATAGCGTAACGGTACGTAATACGCAGTAATCGCGCTGTTGATACTCAAGGCGTCGGCCTGCTGTGTGCTCAGAAAACCCAAGCATGAAGCCTTTGCATGACGTGAAGATGCGAAGGGAAAAAGGAAAAAAGGAAAAATAGGAACAGAAAAAGCCCCGCACTCTTATCGAGAACGGGGCTTTTTTATGGCAGAGACGTGTTGCTTAGGTGCTCAGTGCTTATACGTAGAACACCAGTGAGTACACGGTAGAAACCAGCAGCGCGCCCAGCATTGGGATAGCGGTACGCTTAACCAGATCAAACGGTGACACACCGGCTGCACCGGCAACCGCTACGATCACCCCAGTGATTGGGGAAATGGTACGGCCCAGACCTGCAGCCAGCTGCATTGGCAGCAGCATAGAGGCGGACGAGATCCCCACTTTGGCTGCGATATCCGGTACCATTGCCGCGAAGGAGAAGAACGGCGCGTTACCGGAGCCCATCAGGAAGGCCGCCACAGTAATGATGATCACCATCAACACCACCAGATACACTGGAGAGATGTTGGACGCGATAGCGCCGTGGATCACCATATCCAGAATGCCGATAGCTTTCAGACCGTGCGCCAGTGTTTGACCGGCGATGATCAGGCTGACTACGCGAGCAAAGGCTTTACCCATCGCATCGAAGAACACCAGAATGTCTTTAAAGACTTTCTTACCACCAAAGCGGATGCTTTCGACCGCCATCGCAACAGCGAAGCTGATCAGCATCGCGGTAACTACGTCGATTTTAACGGTGGTGATCACCATCTTGCTGAAGGTAAAGATCAGTACCAGAGGGATCATTGGGAACAGGGCATACCACAGCGGTGGAGTCACCAGCTCTTTGGTATCTTCCTCAGTAGCTTCATACGCGACTGGATTTTTCGCTTCACGTAGGTCGAACCAACGCTGTACTACCATGTGCAGCACGGCAATGGTGATCATCGAAGCGATAGCCACTGGGCCTTGGTAAGACAGGAAGTACTCGGTGACTGGCATGTCGGCAATCTTGGCTGCCAGGTTCACGTTACCAGAAGCTGGACCCAGATCCAGACACGCGGTGGTGGCGATAATCGCCGCCGCTGACATACGGCTCACACCCAGACTGGTCATGATTGGGTACATGGTCACCATCAGCAACAGACCCAGACCCGCAGCGCTTGGAATAAAGATATTCAGCAGCTGACCGAGAATATAGCCCATCGCCATAACCAGATACGGGTTACGGATCACAGACAGTGGGCGAGTTGAAATGGCCACCAAGGCGCGCGATGCACCAATGTGATCCATATACTTAGCGAAACCGCCAACCGCCATGATGATCAGGCCCAGATCGGCAACGGTGCTGCCCATCATGCCTTTGATGTAGGTGAAGATATCCAGCCACACAGAACCACTGGATTTAGCTTCTGGCAACGGGGTACCAACACCCAACAAAATTGCCGAAGCGAGTAAAACGATACCTGCGATAAATAAAACCATTTGCGGGTTGTATTTTTTTACGATCAGGTAACCGGTCACTAAAATAACGACTAAACTAATTAGTGCTACCATTGAGACGATGTCCTTGTAACGATAATGATATATTATCGACTATTGATGACCATTTTGTTTTGATAAACAGAGCGATCATTAATAGTCATATATATAACAAGTTATAGAGGGCACTTAATATAAGATGAACAGCACGGCAACGAGACATGGCTTAGCGATGAATCTAAGCGATGAATCACTTCAATAATTAATATTTCTTGTGCTTGTTTGTATTCAAATGCTTGTTTGCTGCGCTTTTGCGCTGCGCGACTTTCTCATAAAGCACTAAATAGCGTCAATCCGCAAACCTAGAGTAACGTGACATTGATCCAATCAACATGGATTAAAAAAGGCACTGCTCACAAAATAGTATTTTTACGCTATGCAAAGATGTGCATTTGTGTCGGAGTATTTTATTTGTGTGATATTAATGGCGATTGATTCATTTATTAAACTTAAAAATAATATCTATTCACGGCGTGAGTTAAATAGTGTGTGAAGCCTCTATTTATAGATTAAGACATAATGTCTTTATGTGAATGTGTCATTATTTTTATGCGAATAATAATAACAAAACAATTATAATTTTATATCTTACAGTAATGTACTAAATTCCGGATCTTGTGCTAGACGCGCTAATCCTTGCCAGACTTTTTCCCCTGCCGGATGTAAACGGCTTTCAAAACGGTATGCATACAGCCACAGCGGTACCGAACAGTGAGTTGGGTGTAATACCTGCAACTGCCCCTGACGCTGCTCTTGGTGCAGCGCATATTGCGGCAACCACGCCACGCCAGCACCTTGCAAGACCAACTGTTTAATCAAATCTGACATCGAGGAAGAAAAGACCGGTTGCAGCTCAACATGCCGCTGTACCGGCGCAATCGCGCGCGCCATATAGCTGCTCGGTGAATAGGCCAACCAAGGCATTGGTATCGGCATGGGCGATGCGGGCAGCTCGCTCTTGTCATCATCCTCAGGCGCGGTGTTGATGGGCGAGCTCCACGGCGCAGGCTGGCGACAAACCAAATGCAAGTGGCTGCGACCTAAACACAGAGATTGATATGGCGCGCTGGACAGATGATCGGCGGCAAAGGCCAGCAGGATATCGCACGCCCCTTCGCGCAAGGTTTCTACTGCATCATCCGCATCTACCGCTTCCACATTGAGCGTTACATTCGGGTGTTCGGCCGCCAGTTTGGGCTGAATATACGGCAGCAGGTGTGTCGCCAGCGAATGCGCCGCCGCGATGCGTACCGTTTGGCCACCAAGCAATGACAGACCGGCTAAACGCCCGATCTCTTCTTCCATCTGATTGAGCAGTGAGCGGGCGGTGGCGTGAAATTGCTTGCCACTGGCGGTCAGCGTCAATGGGTGGGTATCGCGGTTCACCAGTTCGGTATTCAGTGCGTGCTCCAAGGCACGAATGCGGCGACTGAACGCCGGTTGCGTCACGTTACGCAGTGCTGCTGCGGCGGAAAAATTACGCTTTTCGGCTAACACCAGAAAATCATGCAACCACTTGGTTTCAATGTTGGGCAGATGTTCGGCAGACATAGCGCGGGCTCCTGGGTCGGTATTGTCGGGTTCTGTTGCGTGCAGGCCTAATGAGTGCATCGCATCCTGTGCAGCATTGCGTTCAGGATGTATCGCGCATCTCACGGCATGTCATTATCGCGCATCGCGTTATGCTTTTCTTGCATAGCGGCAACAGAATCAGCATTTCATCCCCACTGACGAAACGACTAAGGTGAAAGCCAAGAGCCAGTACGGTTATGTCACACAAGATAGATATAACACACTGATTAAAATGGAGTTCGATAAGTTACAGGGGGTTGTTATGCAACAGCAGCGTGCACGCCGGTTAGGAATTTTAGGTGGCATGGGGCCATTAGCGACCGTCGACTTTATGCGCAAAATTATTCAAAGCACGCCGGCGGGACAGGATCAAGCGCATATCCCAATGGTGGTGGCGAATGTGCCGCAGATCCCCGATCGCACCCAAGCGATCCTCGATGCCGCAGAAGATCCGTTTCCAGCACTGTTACAACTGCTACGGCAGCTGGAGCAGGCTGGCGCCACGTTATTCGTGATCCCGTGCAACACCGCGCATTTTTGGTTTAAGCGATTAACGTACTACTCACGCATCGAGGCGATCAGCATTATTGATTGCGTGGTGGGCGCGATTCGCCGCCGCGGTTTACGTCGTGTCGGGTTGCTGGCCACCACCGCTACGGTGCGCGGTGGATTGTACCAACAGGAATTGCGTCCACTCGGCATTGAGTGCGTGCTACCGGATGCGTTAATGCAGCAAAAAGTGATGCGCGGGATTGCCGCCGTGAAAGCCGGTGATGTGGCGCTTGGTCAGCGTTGCTTGTTTGAGGCTTATCAAGCACTGCGCGAGCAGGGGGCGGAGTCCGTTATCTTGGGCTGCACTGAGATCCCCTTGGCGCTGGAAGCGCATGCCAACGCCCACCCAGAAACAGTGATTGATTCGTTAGCGGAATTAGCGCAAGCCTGCGTGCAGTGGTATCAAGCGCCGCAATTGAGTGAGCTAGCACCGGCACAAGCGTGTGTGGCCTGATGACGTCAGGCTTGTACGTGCCGATGGCTGCAAATACCAATCAATAGCTAACTCAATAATAGCTAAAACAAGAAATGTAAGGATACGACTTTTGATGAACGCTCTGACCCTGATTAAAAATGCCACCTTGTATGCACCTGAATTCCTTGGCCAGCAGGACATTTTACTGGCTGGCGGCAAAGTGGTGCAGATTGCTGCGCACATTGAAACTGGCAGTGTGCCTTGCACCGTCATTGATGCGCAGGGAAAAATCGCTACGCCAGGATTGATTGACCAGCACATTCACCTGATTGGCGGCGGCGGGGAAGGTGGCTTTGCCACTCGCACTCCGGCGGTAACCTTTGGCAAATTGGTGCAAGCGGGTCTGACTACCGTGGTCGGGGTAATGGGCACCGATGGCTCAACGCGATCACCGCGCGATCTGTATGCTAAAGCAATGGGGCTGCGTGCGGAAGGTTTGTCAGTCTACATGCACACCGGCTCCTATCAACTGCCGACCGTTACGGTAACCGGCTCGGTGCGCGACGATCTGATTTTGTTGGCGCCGGTGTTGGGCGTGAAATTAGCAGTTGCCGATCACCGCGGCTCTTTCCCTACTGCACAAGAGATGCTGCGGTTGGTTTCCGATGTGCGTATGGGGGGCATGTTGGCCGGTAAGCGCGGAGTTTTGCATATGCACATGGGCGGATTGGATGCACCATTTGCCGAAATTAACGCTGCACTGGCCGCCGGCATCCCCGCGCATCACTTCTCGCCAACGCACGTTGCGCGTACCCGCGAGTTGATGGATGACGCAATTGCGTTTTGCGCGCAAGGTGGCTACATCGATATCACCAGTGCCGGTTCGTGCGCGTTTGCTTCTCCTGCTGATGCGGTACTCTATGCACTGGAAGCGGGCGCTGCGCCAGAGCGCCTCACTGTCAGCTCTGATGGTAATGGCAGTTTGCCGGTCTTTAATGCGCAAGGCGAGATGGAGCGTATAACCGCCGCCGATGTGTCCGGCAACCTCGATTTGCTGGTCGAACTGGTGCGTCGTGATGTACCGATCACTACCGCACTGCGCCTGATGACCAGTAATGTGGCCGATTCACTGGGACTGCGCAAAGGTCGCCTTGCTACAGGGGAAGATGCTGATGTTTGCCTGTTTAACCCTGATTTTTCTCTGGATACCCTAATTGCTGGCGGACAGGTTTTACTGCAGCACGGTGAGATGCAAGTTACCGCTAATTTTGAATAAATCCTTCGTAACTGCCTGTTTATGCGGCGTCATCGTTTGCGGTGACGCCGTTGTTGCATTGCTGCTCAGCACATAACCCGTTACCATACAGCACTCTCATCCTCTGTCGCAGATTAAGGAAAATACCGTGGAATTGGCTCTGTCGTGGGAAATGCTGCTGCTGTTGCTAGCGGCGGCATCGTTGGCCGGATTTATTGATGCCATTGCCGGCGGCGGAGGATTGCTAACCGTACCGGCATTGTTGGCGGCCGGATTACCGCCCGCGATGGCCTTGGGGACTAACAAGCTGCAAGGCACCGCCGGTTCGTTTTCTGCGACTTGGTATTTTGTCCGGCGTGGCGCGGTGAATCTGTCGGATATCACCTTTATGATCATTTGTACCTTTATTGGCTCGGTCGTGGGCACGATTTTGGTGCAGATGATAGATGCCTCGGTATTGCGCCAAGTGCTGCCATTTTTGATTTTGGCCGTTGGCGGCTATTTCCTGTTTTCACCGCGCGTCGGCGAAACTGACCGCCACAGCCGCATCTCTGCGCGCCTGTTTGCGCTCACCGCCGGTGCGGGGATTGGTTTTTATGATGGCTTTTTTGGGCCGGGCACCGGGTCATTTTTTGCCATCGCGTTTGTCACGTTGCTGGGTTTTAATCTGGCTAAAGCCACCGCGCACACTAAGGTGCTGAACTTCACCTCAAACGTAGCCTCACTGCTGTTCTTTGCTCTGGGGGGCAAAGTGGTGTGGAGTGTCGGTTTGCTGATGATGGTTGGCCAATTTATCGGAGCGCGTCTCGGAGCGCGCATGGTGTTGACCAAAGGCCAGTCCTTTATCCGGCCGATGATTGTGACGGTTTCCCTGCTGATGACCTGTAAAATGGTGTACGACAGTCACGGCACTGAGATTTATCAGTGGTTGTCGGCGCTGGTCGCATGATGCGGCTTGCATGAGTTTGACGGGCGAAAAGAGATAGCGCTGCAAGCGAAGCCGTACAAACGAAGCGTTATAAACAAAGAGTGCCCTCATCAAGCTGCCTAAAAAAATGGCCGGAAGCAGTGTTGCTCCGGCCATTTTTGTGTGTGTTGTTTATAGCTGTGTTGCGGTGTGTTGTTGAAGGCGCGATGGGCGGACGATTACGACTCTTCGCTTTGGGTGTAGTTAAACACCGGTAAGCCTAATTCAAAGTGCATCGCCAGCAAACGGGCCACAAAGCCGCTGCACAGGGTAATCATGGTCACCGCATTGTGATCTAATCCGGTATGTTGCAAGCCGACATACAGCAAACCGGCGGCAAATGAGATCCCCGCATACAACTCTTTTTGGAATACCAGCGGGATCTGATTGCACAGCAGATCACGCAATACCCCGCCAAATGCGCCGGTGATCACTGCGGCAATCACCGCCACTACTGGGCCGTGGTGCATATCCAGCGCCACTTGCGCACCGATGATGGAAAAAACGATCAAACCCAGCGCATCGAGCACCAAGAACACTTTGCGCAGGTGCTTCATGACCGGTGAGATCCACGTCGTGATCACCGCAGCACAGGCCACAATCACAATGTAGTGCGGGTGTTTGACCCAGCCGAGCGGGTAATGGCCGAGCAACATATCACGGATCGAGCCGCCCCCGATGGCAGTCACACTGGCGATGATAATCACACCGAACAGATCCATTTTACGACGACCAGCGGCCAGCGCACCGGTCATGGCTTCAGCGGTGATCCCGATAAGATATAAGATAGTCAGTAACATGGGGAAAGTGGCTCAGTCCATCAGTGAAAACGCGAGTGAGACAACACAGGCCAGCACACAGTATGACGCTTCTTTATTACGCGGCTAACGTTGGCTGCTGGTTGGCGAATGCGCGCTATTTTACTGCTGATTTTTCTTTTGTCGCATTACAAATACTAATCATTTATTGATTGTGTTTTAAATGTGACATTGTGATATCACATAGTAAATGAAGTTGCATACAGCAAAAAATAAGTGCTAATAGCCGATTTATAGAGTTCGTTGCGCGTGATTAGGATAGGTGCTGGGTGTAAATTTTAAAAAATGGTCATTTATAAAAATAATCTATTCTCCTTATCGCGCCCATCTGTTGCTCTGGCTGTGGTAGATGTTATCTATGCATTAGTTTATTTCATTTATTTATGCGCGGCGCGTTCAGAAAAATGAGAGTTTGATCACGCTGCGCAAAGGGCTGCAGCAGGTGGAGTGTGTACGGCGCCAAGATGATGCGCGGCGGTTTCTCTTGAGAAAGAGATAAAAATGCCCTGTGCTGAGTCGTATAGTCGAGCCGTAGATTGCCCTAGCGGCGCATCAGTAATAGCTCGGCGCTCTCTGGAGAGCATACGCAGTTGCTGTTATAGTCTGCGGCAGAATTTTTCGGTAACACTCTGGCAACGAGAATAAATCTGATGATGACGCAATTTGAACAGCGGGTACTGGCCCTGATTGATGAGATGGTTGAGCACGGTACCGATGATGAACTGTTTGCCGGTGGCTATCTGCGTGGACACCTGACGCTAGCGGTTGCCGATGCAGAAGCCGATGGCGTGAGCTCCCTGAGCGAATTGGCGCAGCGCGTGAATGCCAGTTTGGATACGGCGATTGCCAAGGGCGAGTTATCGCCACCGGATCAGGTGTTGGTACGTAATCTGTGGCAGCAGCTGTATCAGCAAGCGGCGGCTTAATCGCACTTCTATCGTCGATATAAACGACGATACCAAATTCTAGACATACAAACGCTAGACATACAAAAGGCGCTACACCCACTTCGAAATGAAGTGCGTGAGAGCGCCTTTTTTGTTGAGGCTAGCGGTATTGGTGAATTAAGTCGCTATTGCTTGCTTCGTCGCCTAGCACACGCGTTTTTATTAGCAGCTAACCACGTGGCTCATTTTGTACCGGCTTGCCTTTGAGCTGTTTACGCACCCAATAACGGTTCGGGTTGAGTACATTTAAGATGTCTCGCTCCAAAGGCAGTGGCTCACCGTTCATTTGCGCCGCTAGCACTTCGGCCAGTAAGGGCGCAGAGGTTAAGCCACGTGAGCCGAGCGCGCCGAGCACAAACAGATCGGGGTAATAAGGTGCATCCTCGACTGGCACCGCGCTGCTTAATTGTGTGGCTAGCTCGGCGTATTGCGCCAGCGTAGCGGCATAATCTGGCAGTGCACCCATCAGTGGCAAGTGATCGCGCGTGGCACAGCGCACGGCGGCGCGCGCATCAGGGATTTCTGGTTGCGGCTCTTGGCTTACGCGTACCTGCTGCGCCCATGCCACAGCAGGCAGACTGCGCTGTAATTTAGCCAGATTTTCTTGCTGGTCACTGTCGCGCAGATCTGTGCTGGTATCCCCGCGGCCATAGGTCGCACCTAAGCAGTGCTGATCGCCGCGGATATTTACCGGCGTCAGATACCCTTCGGCGCACAATACGGTGTTGAGCTGGCTTAAATTAGTGTCGGTGGGGATATGGGAAACCTGCCCACGTACTGGATACACAGGTAAGTGTTCACTTTCGCCAAACTCACTGATGCGATAGCCATTGGCTAGCACAACTACCGCATGGTTGGCCGTGATATTAGTGCGTTGTTCATGAGCATCTACTATTTCCAGCTGTAAATCCCATCCAGTGGCGGTATGTGCCAGATGACGTAGGGTGTGTTGATAGTGAATGCTTAGTCCTTGTTGCTGCAGATGTTGCAACAAGTTGGCGGTTAACTGCGCTGGACACAGCCAGCCACCCAGTGGGTATTCCACCGCCGCAAAACCCAACGGCACTCCGGCGCGCGTTTCAGCACTTTCAGGTGAGTGAATGCTGACCATCGACTCAGGCCACTCGGCTTGTTGCAAGTTAGCTTGTTTGTTGGCGGCAGCCTCATTGTGCGCCAGTTGCAACACGCCGCACCAGCGGTGATCAAAGGCAATACCTTGCGCGTCCAGTGCATCGTAGCGTTGACGCGCAAATTGGAAGGCGTGGGCAAAAAAGCGCGCGAGCGGATCTTTAGCGCCGTTTAACAGCGGATACAACGCACCTTGCCGATTACCGGACGCGCCTTGCGCCGCCTGCGCATCAGCGCAGTACAAGGTGACTTTCGCGCCGCGCTGTAACAAGGCTTGTGCCAGCAGCGCCGAGGCGATGCCACCACCAATGATTGCGACGTCTTGCAGCGAAGAAGCCGCAGGGCGTGCATACCACGGAGCAGGTTCGTTCGGTGTCAGGCTCTGTGCTGGGCGACGGCCACACAGCATTTCGCGCTTGTGGCGAAAACCTTTTAAGCGAGTGATCTCAAATCCAGCCGCTTGCAGGCCGCGGCGCACAAAACCGGCGGCGGTGAAGGTGGCAAATGTACCGCTCCCCGGTTTCGCCATGCGCACCATATGAGCAAACAGCTGCTCATTCCACATGTCTGGGTTTTTAGATGGCGCAAAACCATCGAGGAACCAAGCATCAATTTGTCCCTCATAGTCACGGCCCCAATCGCCAAAGGTCTCATTGACATCACCAAACCACACATCAAGAATGACTCGGCCTTGATCGAGAAGTAAGCGCTGACATCCACTAATCGGCAGTGGCCAGTTTTGTCGCAATTCGGCAGCCATTTCGGCAAGCTTTGGCCAGCTTTGATGCGCGAGCGCCAAGTCAGCCGCCGACAGCGGGAATTTCTCGGTGCTGATAAAATGCAGACGTTTTAGCTGGGAATCTGGGTGATTTCGCTGAAATTCACGAAAAGATTGCCACAAGGTAAGAAAATTCAGCCCCGTACCGAAGCCGGTTTCTGCTACGATAAAGCGATCTGCAGGATGGTGCAGCCAGCGCTCGGGTAACTGATTGCCGCTTAGAAAGACATAGCGGGTCTCTTCCAGTCCGTTTTGATTGGAGAAATAAACGTCATCAAACTCGGCGGACACGGGCGTTCCTTGTTCGTTAAAGCGCAGCGTGGCCTGTTGAATAGAAGATGTATTCACGGCAGGAAATACTCAAAAATGGAACTTGACGGTATTGTAACAGCACCGACCACTTGGCAAAACGCGGAAAGCTGACCACTTGCAGACAACAAAACCGTTAAACTTTGGCCAAATGCAAAGCGTTAAGGATGTTTTAGGCATGAAAAGAGCCGTAATTACAGGATTCGGAATCGTTTCCAGCATTGGTAACAACAAAACAGAAGTTCTGGAATCACTCAAAGCCGGACGCTCCGGGATCACCTTCTCTGAAACGCTGCGCGATATGAATATGCGCAGTCAGGTCTGGGGGGACATCAAACTCGATCTGACCGGGCTGATTGACCGTAAAGTTTTTCGTTTTATGAGCGATGCGTCGGCGTTTGCCTACCTGTCGATGCAAGAAGCGATTGCGGATGCGGGTCTGACTGACGAGATGGTCTCCAATGACCGTACTGGTCTGGTTGTGGGTACCGGTGGTGGTTCACCACGTAACCAAATCGCCGCTGCCGATGCAATGCGCTCGCGTGGCCTGCGCGGTGTGGGTCCGTACATGGTGCCAAAAACCATGACCTCCGGTGTGTCTGCCTGTCTGGCGACCCCGTTTAAGATCCGTGGTATCAACTACTCTATCAGCTCTGCCTGTGCGACTTCCGCGCACTGTATTGGCCACGCGTTGGAACAAATCCAGCTGGGCAAGCAAGACATCGTGTTTGCCGGTGGTGGCGAAGAGCTGGACTGGTCAATGGCGATGGAATTCGACGCCATGGGCGCACTATCTACCAAGTACAACGAAACGCCAGAAAAAGCGTCCCGTACTTATGATGCGGCCCGTGATGGTTTCGTGATCTCTGGCGGCGGCGGTATGGTCGTAGTGGAAGAGCTGGAGCACGCACTGGCGCGTGGTGCGAAGATTTATGCTGAAATCGTTGGCTATGGCGCAACCTCTGATGGTTACGACATGGTAGCGCCGTCAGGTGAAGGCGCGGTGCGCTGCATGAAGATGGCGATGCAAGGCATTGATACCCCAATCGATTATATCAACACCCACGGCACCTCTACGCCGGTCGGTGATGTGAAAGAGCTGGGTGCTATCCAAGAAATGTTTGCTGAAAACTGCCCTGCAATTTCGGCGACCAAGTCGATGACCGGTCACGCACTGGGTGCGGCAGGGGTACACGAGGCTATCTACAGCCTGCTGATGATGGAGCATGGTTTTATTGCGCCAAGCATCAACATCGAGCAGCTGGATGAACAAGCCGCGGGCCTGAATATCATTACCGAAACCACCGAGCGTGAACTGACTACCGTCATGTCCAACAGCTTTGGCTTCGGTGGCACCAATGCCACCTTGGTAATGCGTAAATTCAAGCAATAAGCAAAGTTGGTTAACAGGAGCTGAAGTGTTAGCTCCTCTTTAATTTTCCTTGACGGGTGGCCCGATAATTTCGGGCCTTTTTTATGCCGTTTTTCCGCCCATTTTTTCGCCTGCTGGCCGCTAGCACTGGATGAGGGATCATTTTTTCTTTAGACTGCCTGCCGGTTTTCCCCTTCGCTTGTCAGGATCTTTGCATGTTCAGCGCCTTTAGTTACCAGTGTCCTTTATGTCATCAGCCTTTGCAGTTGTGCCGTGGTGAGCCACGTCGCTGGCAGTGTGCCGCACGTCACCAGTTTGACTGCGCGAAAGAAGGCTATGTCAACTTGATGCCGGTACAGCACAAACATTCGAAAAATCCGGGCGATAACAAAGAGATGATGCAGGCGCGACGCGCGTTTTTGGAAGCCGGCCACTATCAACCGCTGCGCGATAAAGTCGCGGCGTTGTTGCAAGAATCTCTGACTGCGGTGTCAGCATCAGACGCGCATCGAGTACAAGTGTTGGATATCGGCTGTGGTGAAGGTTACTACACGGCGGCGTTGGCCCGTGTGTTGGCCGAGCACGCAATGATTTCCAATAGCGAAACCTTCGCTGGCAGCGCTTCCAATGGCGAAGCGCAGGCGACCGGCCAGGTATTCGGGTTAGATATTTCCAAAGTGGCGGTACGCTATGCGGCCAAGCGCTATCCGAATGTTGAGTTTTGTGTGGCGTCCAGCCACCGTTTGCCGTTTGCTGATGCGTCGTTGGATGCAGTGGTGCGCATTTATGCCCCATGCAAGGCGCAAGAGCTGGCGCGCTGTGTGCGACCGGGTGGGGTGGTGATCACGGTATCACCTGCGCCGCGTCATCTGTATCAGTTAAAAGAGCAGGTGTATGGGGATGTAGTGTTGCATCCATGTCCGGTTGAGACTTTAGACGGTTTTACGCTCGAACAGGATTTGCGTTTGGCCTATCCGATGCGTCTTAGTGCACAGGCGGCGGTGCAACTGCTGCAGATGACGCCGTTCGCTTGGCGCGCGTCGGCGCAGGTGTGGGAGCACTTGGCTGCGCAAAGTGAGTTTGCCTGTGAAACGGACTTTGCGATTCGCATTCATCGCCGCGATCCTGTCATTTGTGATTAATCTCACACCAATCCCATTCCTCTGTTACAATCGCCGTTCACGGTACGCTTCGGTCTGTACCTGATGTCGGTGTCGGCCGCTTGTTGCGGCCGCCCTCTGATTAATGAGTTCAGCCTGACCGACCCTTTTACTGACGGGCGCTGGGCTCAGGAGCATATGTTGTATGTCTGTTGAAAATCTAGAATCGTTTGATTCTCTTGGCCTGTGTGATGAACTGCTGCGCGCGGTAGCCGAGCAGGGTTACACACAACCGACGCCGATTCAGCGTCAGGCCATTCCGGTGGTGCTGCAGGGCCGCGATTTGATGGCCAGTGCCCAAACGGGAACAGGCAAAACCGCAGGTTTTACCCTGCCTCTTTTACAGCGCTTGAGCCAACAGGCTCAGCCTAATGGCCGTCGTCCAGTTAAGGCGTTGATCTTGACGCCTACCCGTGAGCTGGCCGCTCAAGTATGGGAAAACGTACGCGAATATAGCAAATACCTGCCTCTGCGCTCGCTGGTGGTATTCGGTGGTGTGAGCATTAACCCGCAGATGATCAAGCTGCGTGGTGGGGTTGATATTCTGGTTGCCACGCCTGGCCGTCTGTTGGATCTGGTTCAGCAAAACGCCGTTTCTCTGGCAAAAGTGGAAACACTGGTGCTGGATGAAGCTGACCGCATGCTGGATATGGGCTTTATCCACGATATCCGTAAAGTGTTGGCGCTGCTGCCGGCCAAGCGTCAGAACCTGCTGTTCTCCGCGACCTTCTCGGATGAGATCAAAGGTCTGGCAGACAAACTGCTGAAAAACCCACAACTGATTGAAGTGGCTCGCCGTAACACTGCTTCCGAGCAGGTTGAGCAGCGTGTGCACTTTGTCGATCGTAAGCGTAAGCGCGAACTGCTGTCGTTTTTGATTGGCCGCGATCAGTGGCGTCAGGTGCTGGTGTTTACCCGTACCAAGCACGGTGCCAACCATTTGGCCGAGCAGCTGGGTAAAGATGGCATCACCGCTGCAGCGATTCACGGTAACAAGAGTCAAGGTGCGCGTACCCGTGCGCTGGATGACTTTAAAAATGGCCGTGTGCGCGTGCTGGTGGCCACCGATATCGCCGCGCGTGGTCTGGACATTGACCAGCTGCCGTATGTGGTGAACTACGAGCTGCCAAATGTGGCGGAAGACTATGTGCACCGCATTGGCCGTACTGGTCGTGCTGGCTGTGAAGGTCTGGCGTTGTCACTGGTGTGTGTGGATGAACACAAACTGCTGCGTGATATCGAACGTCTGCTGAAAAAAGAGATCCCACGTGAAGCACTGGACGGTTTTGCGCCGGATCCATCCATCAAAGCCGAGCCGATTGCCAATGGCCGTCAGCGCAATGATCGCCGTAATGGCAATCAGGGCGGTAATGGTCGTCGTCAAGGCGGCAATGGCGGTAACGGTGGCAATCGCGGACAAGGTGCACGTGCCGCGGCTGACGGCGCGTCAGAGCGCAGTGGCGAAGGCCGTCCACGTCGTCAGGGTAACCCGAATGCCCGCCGTAACGACAGCGCCCGTACTGGCGAAGGTCGCAGTGAAGGACGCAGCGAGAGCCGTGGTGGCGAAAACCGCGCCCCACGCGCGCCACGTCAGCGTGCGCCGCGTCGTATCGCGGAATAGTTGCATCGTGGAATAAATGTTGAATAAGTCGTCTTGTTCAGGCGTGTGATCAACAATTAGCGCCGAACAGACAACAAAAAAGCCCGTCTCTGAAAAGAGGCGGGCTTTTTTATGCGCGTCAATGTGAGGTCGATAAGTCAATCAGCCATTAGCGTGGCGCTATCTCGAACGGTTGTCCCAGCATTTTTAGCATCGCCATCGCCTGTTTTTGGTGCTCACCGGCAGCGACAAAGCCGCATCGCTTCTGCTCGGCATCCAACTGCCACAAGGTCATCCCTTTGGGATCACTGAGCACGATTTGCTGTGTCCCCACCTCTTCGCTAGCGAGATGACTGGCTAGTGTACCGGCAATTTGCAGCGGTAATAGCGGCGTCTTGACCCGTACCGACTGGGTTGGAATGCGTACGGAGGTTGGCTGACCGAGTAAGGTTTTCGCCAACGCCGAGGCACACAGCAAAATCGGCTGTAAGTAAGCGTAGACTTCCCCTGCAACCTGCGCGCAGTCGCCGAGTGCGAATATGCCTTCCTCCGAGGTCGCCAAATACGCATCGGTGACGATACCGCGGTCAGTCTGCAAACCAGCGAGCTGCGCGAGGGTGATCTCTGGGCGCAGCCCTGCGGTGCACAGGATTTCGGCTGCCTGGTAACGGCTACCGTCACTGAAGGTGATTGCCCACTCACCGCTGTCGCTACGTTGTAGTGTGGTCAGCGTGCAGCCGAGTTTGAAACGCACCCCGTGCTCTTGCATTTGCTGCTGCAAGGCTTGGCTTATTAGCGCCGGCAGTTGGCGCGCCAGCAAGCGCGGCGCAAGATCCGTCATAATCACCTGTTTACCGGCTAAGGCTGCATCCATACCTAGCTCGGTGCCAATCAAGCCACCGCCCACAATCAAGACTGACGGCATCTGTTGCAGACGTGCCGCATGCTGGCGGTAATCCTGCAAGCTGTTGAGGGTCATACAATGTTGAGCGGCATCATCGGGTAGCGGCGGAATAACACTGTGCGCGCCAACGGCCAATACCAGCTTACTGTAGCGTAAGGTGGCGCTCGCCGTGTGCAGCAGATGCTGTTTTGGCTCCAGCGCCGTAACCCGCGTCTGGGTCAGGATCTCGATATTCAGCTCGGCAGCCAGTGTGGCCGCATCCGCGCGTACCATGCTGTCCGCTTCAGTCTGACGCGTGAAAATATGGCTCAGATCTGGCTTATTGTAGTCACAGCCATCATCGGCGGTGATCAGCAGTATCGGTTGCTGGGCGTTTTGGCGGCGCATCGCTTTCACCAATTGCCACGCTGCAAAACCACTCCCGACGATGATGATAGGGGCATCAACCAAGGTAGTGGTGGCCTGTGCCGGTGGCGTAGTCATGTGTAAAGTCGGCATGCAGGTATCTCCTCAGTCTTGCAGCGGATCGAAGACGTCTTTACCCAACCCACAATCAGGGCAGAGGAAATCATCCGGTACCGCATCCCACTCGGTACCGGGGGCGATGTCTTGGTTTGGCTCACCAACGGCGGGATCGTACACCCACTGACACACAGTACAGATCATCTTGCGGCCACTGAGAACGCCGTTTGCGCTGCTCTGACAGGCAGGGCGCAGGGCACTGATCTGCGGTGAGGGCGCGTCTGCGGTGGCGGATACTGCTTCGCTCTCGACTTGGGCCTTAGTCGTGGTTGTCTGCACATTAATCGCAGCAGGTTCAGGAAGGGGGGTTAAGGCCCATTCTTCTGCCAGTTTACGGCCATAGTCGCGGCACAGTTGTAAGATGTTGCTGTCCGGTTTCCATTTGGCTTTCATGCTTTCGCAAGTCATGAAACCGGCATCGGTCAAACGCGCATGAATGCGATCGACCGCGCCGCCGTTCCAGCCATACGAGCCAAAGGCGGCTGCTTTTTTGCTGCGAAAACGCAGGCCTGTGATCTCTTCCAGCATGCCGGCAATTTTCGGCATCATCACATTATTCATGGTCGAGGAGCCGACCAAAATGCCCTTGGAGCAAAAGACTTGCGCCAGAATTTCGTTTTTGTCATGGCGTGAGACATTGAAGATCTTCACGGCGACTCGCGGATCGCGCTCGGAGATCCCTTGTGCGATCGCATCGGCCATCATGCGGGTATTGTTAGACATCGAGTCATAGAACAAGGTGATCTTATCTTCTTGGTATTGATCCGCCCAGCGCAGGTATTGTTCGATGATCTGCACCGGATTGTCGCGCCATACGATCCCGTGCGAGGTGGCGATCATGGTGACCGGCAGATTAAAGCTCAGCACTTCTTGGATTTTGGCCGTGACCAGTTGGCTAAACGGGGTCAGAATATTGGCGTAGTAGCGCAGGCACTGCTCCATCAGCTCGGCTTGGTCGACTTCATCATTAAATAGTCGCTCATCACAGTAGTGTTGACCGAAAGCATCGTTACTGAACAGCACCGCATCACCGGTCAGGTAGGTCATCATGCTGTCAGGCCAGTGCAGCATCGGGGCTTCCACAAATACCAGCGCTTTCCCATTCCCAATATCCAGCGTATCGCCGGTTTTTACGGTGCGAAAATTCCATTCGGGATGGTGGTGATGGCCAGTAATCGAATCGATCGCCGCGCGTGTACAGTAGATCGGGGTATTGGGGATCTCGGCCATCAGCGCGGACAGCGCGCCAGCATGATCTTCTTCCGCGTGGTTGATAACGATGTAATCAATGCTGCGCAGATCGATCTCTTGCTTCAGATTGGCGACAAAAGCATGGCTGAATTTATGATCAACCGTGTCGATCAGGACCGTTTTTTCTTCACGAATGAGGTAGCTGTTGTAGCTCGTCCCTTTGGTGGTTTTGTATTCGGTGCCGTGAAAATCACGCACTTCCCAGTCACGCTGACCAACCCAATGAATATTGTTCTTTAACTGAATGTGCATTGTAGACGGCCTCATTATAAAGTGTATTTAAAATGCATCTTATGTGGCGTATGATATTAAAGATGTATTTATAATGCAACTTATAATCTTGGCCGGACTTTTGATTTGGCAGAGGATTAGGCGGTTCTTGCGCGAGTAATCAATCTGTTAATCATTGATTTTAAAGAAATATAACGAGGGTGACGTGCTTTGTCACAGGATGAAGCAATTATGCATGAACATCTGCGTTATGCTACACGCAGCAAAGGAGATAAGACGATGGTAACGATTCCTGACTATTTTACCTGTCACAAGCAGACCCCATTTTTTAATCGCGATAGCGTACCGGCGGCATTGCTCAGTTGGCATAACACACGTGCTGGGGTGTATGCGCGATTATCGGTGATGCGTGGTGGGATCTGTTTTACCGGTTTTCGCGGTGAAACGCAGGAGATTGAGCGGGAAGTGATTGTGGCAGCAGGGCAGTTTTTGGTCGCGCCGCCGCAGTACTGGCACAAAATTGCCTTACTGACCGACGATACCTGTTTTAATCTGGATTTCTTTTCTGATCCACAACTGCATGACACTACCGAGTAAATCTTAGTGCTACTCTCAGTGTTAAGCCCATATTGGTAAGCGCATCACGTTGGCCTGTCTACGTATCTTGCGGGCAGGCCAACGCCATCATTCCGACGCTTAATCCAAAATGATATGCGGGATGTAGCGCGACAAGTCTTGCGTTACTAAGCTGGCATCTTCACGGATCGCGATCCCCGCTGGCTCATCATCAATCAACCAACTGCCAATTAAGGTGTAGTTATCACCAAATTTGGGCAGTGGATGATAAGCTTGCCAAATCATCCCTTCCTCACCATACGGCCCATCCACCTCGTACACGGTTTTTTGATCCTGCACGATGCTGATGTTGGCGCCTTCACGGGAGAACAGCGGTTTCACCACATAATCTTTCAGCGCACTGCGCGCCGGATCATCGGCAAAATAAGCCGGTAGCAGATTCGGGTGATTCGGGAAACGTTGCCACAGCAGCGGCAATAGCGCCTTGTTGGAGATGATCGATTTCCACATCGGCTCCAGCCATTGTACCTGCGCGCTGGCCAAATGTTCGGCATAGGCTTCGCGGAACATGAACTCCCACGGATAGAGCTTGAACATCCACTCGATAATTTGATCATCGGTATCAGTAAAGCGGCCATCGGCGCTTAAGCCAATCTCTTCGATGAAGACAAATTTGGTATTCAGGCCCGCTTCTTTGGCGCAATCTTCCAGATATTGCACCGTCCCGCGATCTTCCTCAGTATCCTGACAGCAGGCAAAGTGTAGTGTGTGTGGGCTGTGCTGGTTTAACTGATGCAAACGGCGGATCAGCGCTTCTTGCACCAGATTGAACTGATCGGTATCGCGGCGTAGCTGACCGTTGTCGACGTTATCTTCCAGCCATAGCCACTGCCAAAACGCCGTTTCAAACAAGGAAGTCGGCGTATCGGCGTTGTTTTCATACAGCTTGGCCGGTGATTTACCGTCATAAGCCAGATCTAAACGCGAATACAGACTCGGATCGCGCCGTTTCCACGAGTCAGCCACTTGTTGCCACAACGGCTCGGGGATCTGGCAGCGACGCAGCAGCGCTTCATCGCGCACCACTTGATCGACAATCTCCAGACACATCTGGTGCAACTCTTGGGTCGGCTGCTCCAGATCTTGCTCGATCTGTTTGAGGCTGAACTGGTAATAGGCGGTTTCATCCCAATACGGCTCGCCGTACATGGTATGAAAACCAAACCCGAACTCGGCGGCTAACGCGCGCCAGTTCGGGCGTTCTTTACAAGGAACGCGGAACATCAGCCACCCCAGCTGCGACTGCTACTGCCGCTGTAAGAGCTTTTACGGGAAGACGACGATGACCAGCCGCTGCCACCGGAGCTGCTGCTGGAGCGATCATCACGCTTGTCCCAGCTGGATTTGGCTTCCACGGTGGAGCCAAAACCGCCGCGCGACAAGGTGCGCGTTGCCGCTGGCTTTTCCTTCAGCGCATTGTTATCCAGCGTGACATTACGGTTGCTGGTGCCGGCGTTGCCGTAGCTATAACCGGTGGAGGTGGTCCATTTACCGTAATTGGGATTACGTTGATCTTTGGGGATAAACACCGGCACGTTGCTGTAACTTGGGCGGCCACTGTTCATCAATTTACCGAACATATAACCGGCCATCATCGGCATAAACCAGCCGGTGCCCGGTGATTGCACGCACTGTCCGGCACCAAACTCGGCCACACAGTCCGATTCGCTGTTATAGCGCGGCGCGGTTTTCGCCGCTTCGGCCAGTGCGTTCTGGTAAGCGGTTTGACACTCGGCGGCCAAGGTCGGGTTTTGATTAATACATTCCGACAAGTTCTTGAACACTTCGGCGGATACCTGCGGCTGAGCCTCATCGCCACAACCGGCCAGCACCATGCTGCTGACCGCCACGGTCAACGGTGCCAGTTTAAAAGGACGCCAGGTTTTACGTAACTTTTCGCGCAGAATGTTCTGACTGCGTTTCATTCTGCTCTCCTTTAGTAGGTCATACAGGCGGCGTTCAGCAAACCGACGGACACGGACATACCGGCCATCACGATGCCTGCGCCAATTTCATTGTTGTTGATCCGCTCGACAAAGCTTGGCATCAAGCCAAAGCGGACAATCAGGAAGGCGATGATCTGGGCAAACAGCGCCACTATGCCCCAGACAATAAAATCAAATAGGCTGACGGAATTACTGGCGGCACTGGCAATGGCCAAGCTGTAACCGATAAAGGCACCGGCCAGCGTCACCGCCGCTGCAACATTCTTCTGTTCTTTAACCAGCGCCCACTCATCGTAAGGGGTGACGCGCACATAAGCCCACTTAAACACCATCAACATGATGAGCGCAGTAAAAAAGTACAGAGCAAAAGATCCGAGTCCGGCCAGTAACGCCACAGTCATTCTCCTTGGCAGCAGCTGCCTATATGGTAAATCGCACGTCATTTTACGCGGTGAAATGCCGTGCGGGATGTAAACACGTCTTTTCCATCACGCAGGTTTAGGCTGCGTTAATGTACGTCGTGGTAGTGTTAGATTACTTTAAAGTCGGTCGGGGTCAGGTTAATCCCGGTGCTGATCACCAATGCGCGCTCCTGATCGTTGAAGATCAGTTTTTCTTCGGCAGAGATCATCACGAACTCATCCAGCGAATCATTCACATGCCGTTGATACAGCATAATGAATTGATCGGTTTCCGACGGGTACAGGGTACCGGCATTCCAGGTTTTCTCGGTCATGGCGACCGGCCGCTCGTTATGCCACACCTTCTCGAAGGTTTCCCCTTCCAGTGACCATTCGCTGCGCACAATGCCGTTTTGCAGCAAATCATCCCAACTGGCCTGAGTATCGACCGCTTGCGTCTGATAAAAATACCACAATTTGACATCAATGACGTGGCTGTCTTCGGTTCCACCTTGCTGTAAAACCTGAATAAAGCCTTCATCATCGGTGTAAAAACGCAGCAGGCGGCTGCTATCGTCCAGCTTCACTTCACCTACCGCTTGAATAATCTGGCTGCGCGCCGCGCCTTCAAAAATCACATGCGGCTCAATTAAGCGCAGTGCCAGATCATCGAATTCCACCACGCCGCCTAAGCGCAGACCGAGCACTTCTGGTGTGCTGGGCGTAGTCGGTGCTGGCGCGGTTTTCTTTTTGAACCAGTCAAACATAGTCAGTCCTACCTTGATGCTGACAGCTATGGAGTGTTGTTATGCCACAGATGGTGAGCTTGTTATGTTAGCGTCTATTTTTTGCGCTAACGGTTCATGCTAACTACCGCGCTATTCTAGTATAGGTGCGGCATCACACGTTGCGCTGTGTTAAGCCGTTATCTAACGGTATTTAACCGTCAATAAGACAAAACTCCGGCGCACCTGATAGGGATGCCCGGAGTCATAGGAACGTCTCAGCGCAGTCGGTGGCTGCGATTACTGCTTGCGGGCCAGAATGCGGGCCAGTTCATCTTTGGCCGAATTATTGGCGCTGCCGGTGATCCCGGCTTGCTTCAGTTTCGCTTGCAGTGCATCGCCACTTTCTTCGGCATATTGCTCAGCTGCCGCTTCCAGTTTGGCTTGTTGTTCGGCTTGTTTTTGCTTGATGCGATCTAATGATTCTACGGCCGTGCGCATTTTGGAGTTCGCGCCCACATTACGTGCAGAGACCGCCGCTTGTGCTTTTTGCACGGTTTCGGTGGCTTTGACCACATCCACTTGCTGCTCTAATTGACGCAGTTTCTCTTTCGCCTGCGTGATGTTATTACGCAGGGTATCAGCCGAGTGGCTGAACTGATCCAGATAACGCTGCTCGCCTTCTTGCTCATCGCGCAGCTTGCTGACACGCTCGGCGCACTCTAACGCCAGCGCTTCTTCGCCTTTTTCCATTGCGTTGATGGCGTGTTGCTCGTACTCGCTGATGCTTTGTGCCAGCGCTTGCACTTTTTGCTCAGACAGTTTGCGCTTGGCAATGATGCTGGCCAGCGCGCTGTCAGATTGACGCAGCTCTTCTTTGGCTTCACGAATTTCTTGATCCAAAATGCGCAGCGCCTGACTGTCGGCAATGGTTTCAGCCGCTTCGTTCACGCCACCTTTTACGGCGGTAAATAACTTTTTCCAAATACTCATAATGGATAACTCACTGTAAATAATCGTCGTAAAGGTCAATAAATGCGGCGATATTACGGAATAATGTCGCGATTTCCGCATCAATAGCCTCGAATGAGGAGTGGGAGGAGAGCGCCCCGAATGCCGTGTAGTATTCGGTATCGTCAATCCGGTTAATCCCGATACTGGTTAGCGGAAACAGTTTATGTGTACGCAGGATGTAAGCGTCCAGCGCGGCGCAATCTTTGACTTGCGCTGTACTGAACAGCAGGCTTTCCACCAGAATTTGTTCACCGGCAATGGCCAGATAGGCTTCCAGACCTTCATCGTTACGGATCACTAACGTATCGCCCTGCGGCTCGGTATGCCAACCGGCATGTGCTTGCAGGTGCTGAAGTAAATCAGAGAGTTGCCATTGCATCATTAAATCTCCCGTTATTGATGCGGCGAAGGCAGATTTCAGGCTGCCTTCCGGTAACCATCACATGATCGTAGCGTCTATCCCACGCAGTTTTTGGCGTTGCCGTTTGACGGCGCAAAACGATCACAGTCTGGTAGGTATGACACCGATATGGGGGCCAGGTTTCAAATTATCAATGACTTGTAATGCACAATTTCGCATAAGTTGGTCGCAATGATAGGCAACAAGATGCAAGCCTTTGGCCTCTGTCACATTTATTGACATTTAGCACACTGCCAAGTGTGGGCTGGCGCCGGCGCAATCGCTGTCGTGCGTGGTATCATTTATCACAGAAAATCGATGCCGATGGAGTCAGGTCGTGAAAATTGTTGTAGATGAAAACATGCCGTACGCCCGTGAGTTATTCAGTCAGGTTGGACAGGTATTTCCTGTTTCCGGCCGGCCTATGCCGCAGGCTGAATTAGCCGATGCGGATGCGCTGATGGTGCGCTCGGTGACCAAGGTCAATGCTGACTTGCTGCGTGATACCTCGGTTCAGTTTGTGGGCACGGCTACAGCCGGTACCGATCATGTCGATCTGGAGTGGCTGGCTCAGGCCGGAATTGGGTTTTCCTCGGCTCCGGGCTGTAACGCCATTGGCGTGGTGGAGTATGTGATTTCTGCGCTGTTGATTAAAGCCGAGCAAGATGGTTTTCAGCTGCGCGATAAAACGGTCGGGATTGTCGGGGTAGGGAATGTGGGTTCGCGCCTCAATCAGCGCCTGCGCGCGCTGGGTATCCGCACCTTACTGTGTGACCCGCCACGCGCCGAGCGAGAAGGGCTGGATGGATTTGTGACTTTGCCGGAATTGTTGGCACAGTCCGACATCATCACGCTGCACACCCCGCTGATTAAGCGCGGCGCACACCCAACCTTCCACATGATTGACGCTGATGTCTTGGCGGCGCTGCCAGATGACCGCATTTTAGTTAACGCCGGTCGCGGCGGGATCATCGACAATCAAGCATTGTTGAGCGCGCTGCAAAATGGGCGTCGTTGGCATCTGATTATGGATACTTGGGAAAACGAGCCGCAGATTATGCTGCCTTTGCTGCCCTATGTAGCGGTCGCTACCCCGCACATTGCCGGTTATAGCTTGGAAGGCAAAGCGCGCGGTACTGCGCAGGTGTTTGATGCGCTGTGCGAATCGTTAGGTCGCAGTCCACGCGCCGATATTCGTACCTTGTTACCGGTGCCGGATGTGGCGGAAATCCGTCTGCACGGCGCGCTGGATCAAGCCATGCTGACGCGCTTGGTACATCTGGTGTATGACGTGCGCCGCGACGATGCGCCACTGCGCCGTGGCGCGGCCATTGACGGCGAATTTGACCGTCTGCGTAAGTTTTACCCCGAGCGACGCGAGTGGGCATCCCTCACTGTCGTTTGCGATGATGCACAAACCGCAAATTTGCTGCACAATATCGGGTTTTCCAGCCGGGTGGCCTGATTTGTCAGTGACAGAGCAGTACCATGCCGGTATATCGCAATAGAGAATAAAACAGGGCGGAGAGAGTCAGTATGACTGAAGGTTGGAATATCGCAGTATTGGGTGCAACAGGTGCCGTTGGTGAGGCCCTGCTGACGCTGCTGAGTGAGCGCGAGTTTCCGGTGGGTCAGCTGTTTCCTCTGGCCAGCCAGCCGGATGAAGCGGACACCGTTTTGTTCAACGGTAAAAACGTCGCGGTACAGGCAGCCGAGGAGTTTGATTGGGCGCAAGTACAACTGGCATTTTTCGTCGCCTCGCAAGAAGCCAGTGCCCGTTATGCCGATCTGGCGGCGGAGTCTGGCTGTCTGGTAATTGACAGCAGCGGCCTGTTTGCGATGGATCCGTCTGTGCCATTGGTGGTACCGACCGTTAACCCGCACATGCTGAGCGAATACCGCAACCGCAATATTATTGCTGTGGCCGGTGCCGCGGTATGCCAAGCGCTGACCGCCGTGAAACCACTGCTGGAGCAAGCAGTGTTGCAGCGTCTGAATCTGACCAACTTGCAACCGGCTTCCGCGCTCGGTAAGCGCGGTGTTACCGAGCTGGCCGGTCAGGCAACTCGTCTGCTGAACGGTTATCCGGTCGAGCCGGTCTTATTCCCAGCGCAACTGGCGTTTAACTTGTTGCCATGTGCTGCGCGTATGGACAGCGAAGGTGTGGTTAGCGAAGAGCGCCGCGTTGTTGATGAAGTGCGTAAAGTTCTGCAGGATGAAACGCTGCCAGTAGCGGTGCAGTGCGTGCAAGCGCCGGTCTTCTACGGCAACGCGCAAGCGGTGATGCTGGAAACCGATCAAATGCTGAGCCAGCTCGAATGCATCGAGATGCTGCGTGACGTCGAAGGTATCGAGCTGCAAGAAGGCGACGCCTTCCCGACGCCAGTGGGCGATGCTACGCAAAATCCACATTTGACCATCGGCTGCGTGCGCAATGACTACGGTCTGCCGCAAGCGGTGCAGTTCTGGTCAGTGGCAGACAACGTTCAGTTTGGCGGCGCATTAATGGCCGTGCACAGCGCCGAGTTGCTGATCCGCGACTATCTCTGATTTGTCGCTGTAACGCTAAATGTAATCTGCGCTGCATAAATACCACGCGCGGCTGTATTGGCCGGGGTGATTTATGCTAATTATCATGCCGGAGCTGGTGATCTCCGGCATATTTTTTGCTTTAAACTGGGGTCAGTCTGTTACTGACGACGCCAAAGCGTCAAAAAAATATACGGCAATGGCCGCGATATGTGCAGAGCATGTCGAAAACCCAATTTCAGTGCCGGATGGCGTCAAGCTGCCGTCCGGTGATAAGAGCTCCTGAATCTGTTGTTATTGAAGATTGCAGTCAGATATTGCCTGAATAATCTGGCCGGTAACCTCGGTGATTTCAATAAGGACTGGCTTTCGTCTCAGAGGGTATGAGTTGTGACCATGACGAAAATTGCGCGTCTGATAGCGCTGTGGGCAGTGGCCGGTTGCGCCCTGCCGGTGTCAGCGTATCAGATGGAGGTAGTAGGGCCGGACGGAACACCTTCCGCGGCTCAGGGACGCACGGCCATCACCCAGCCGGCACCAGTACGTTCAGCGACCAGCGGCCACACTGCGTCGCGGGGCCGAGTGTACGGCCCGACCAAAGCATCGGAAACATTATGGTCGATCGCCAGTCGTGTCCGCCCGTCGAATCGGGTGTCGGTGCAGCAAACCATCGGGGCGCTGTATCGCCTCAATCCATCGGCTTTTGAATTAGATAATCTGCACGGTCTTAAGCCGGGTAGTCGTCTGCGTTTACCTACGTTGAGCCAAGTTCGGGCGGAAAATACCGCGGCCGTGAATGCGCGCTTAGAGCGAGAAAAGCCAGCGTGGGAGCGTTATAGCCGAGAAAAACAGGCGCGTGAGCGTGCGCAAGCACAAAAAACGCAAGATAAAAAGACTGCGGCACGTAGTAACCCAGTAGCGCCATCGGTCAGCAAACCGCTCGCGACTACCCATGTGGCGGGGAGCAACTCGCCTGAAAATCGTGCATCAACAATTAGTGCGGCCAATACATCATCAGCGGCAAGCAGCGCCAAGAAAATCGCTGCTGTAGCGGCAACGGCCGGTGTGGCCACTGCTGCCGTGCAAGCTGCAACGGCTGAGCCTGATCTGATCACGCCGTTGCCGGCTAATAGCCCCGTTGCGCCAGCAGCACCTGCGGTGACGCCAAGTGTTACGGCGCCAACCAGCCCTGCCTCAACTAACACTGCACCGGTCAGTAATGTGGCGGAGCGATACGCTGCATTAGAAAATGTGCCGGTGCCTGCTGATACTCCAGCGTCGGTGCCAGCCGCTGTCACTAGCGGCACTTCGCTGGCTAGCAGCGCGCCACTGGCGCAGCAAGCGCAGCCGATTGTGCCACTGGCAGTTTCCGCCGGTATGCTGGCCAATACTGAGCAAAAAGAAGCGCAAGCGTTGCCTCTGACTGCCGAGGAGGCCAAGCAGTTACGGCAACAGCTGGTGGATTCGGCCACTGAAATCAGCCGCCTGACCGAAAACAATGTCAGCCTGACTAATCAAGTGAGCGAGCTGCAAATTCGCGTTAAACAGCTGCAAGTTGAGCTGGATAATGAAGCCGCGTTTCGTAAAGAAGCCAGTCAGGCGATGGCTCATGCCGAAGAGCAAGCTAAGGCACTAGAACTGGAGCGGATGAAGAACAAAATGCTGGAAGAGTCATCCGGCTCGCTGATCCAGCAGATGTCACGCAGCTGGCCGCTAGCCATTGGCGTGGGCGTGATCCCGCCGGTGTTGCTGGGGGCATTGCTGTGGTTGCTGTATCGCGTGCGCCAGCGTCGACAAAATGCGCTGCTGTCTCAGGCATTTGAAGAGCATCAGCCTAAAGACTTTGGTGGCGCAGCCGCCTTTGCGCTGGGCAATGATACTCCTGATTTAAGCCGTCCAGATGACATGGAGATGCCGTGGGAAGACACGGATACCTCCGAGCATCCGGCGGAAAATAGCGCGCCTGCGGCCATTGAATTGCCGGAGCCGCCATCGCTGTTTGCATCGCTACCGGGGCTGGATGATGACGATACGCCGGAAGATGATGATGAGGCGCTGCTCAATAGCCGTCGTCGCGACGCCAAGAGCGAGCAAATCAATGAGGATGATTTTGACTTAGCGCATCCAACGGGCAGCACGTCAAGCGCGCCAGAAAGCGCCGAGCTGGCCTCGCTGGTGGACCTAGATCTGGCCCATGACGAAATGTTGGGCGGCGATGAGATTGTCGATGTGATCCTGTCAACGCCATCACTGGTCAACGGTTCGCCACTGGATCAGGATGATGATATCCGTCTGCTGGCCGATATGGATGATGAAGACCCAATATTGTCGCTGAGCGATGAGGATTTGTTTGAGTCACTGAGTCCTGCGGCGAAAGCGGCACCTGTGGCGACGGCGGAAAAATCGCAGAGCGCTGTTGCGCCTGAGCCGGAGACTGAGCCTGCGGTAGCGGCTCCGGCGCCAACAGCACCGGACAACACCGCTCCTGCTCAGCCTCACGGAGCGGATAAACCACCGGTGTCTGCGCAAGCTATCGCCGCCAGTGCATTGGCCGCATCTGTCGCTGCAAAACCGGTCGAGGCTAAATCGGTCGAGGCTAAATCGGTTAAGACAATACCGTCAGCGCCAGTACCATCCGCGGTAGATGATGAGATTGCCAACGCGGATAAGGCTGATGTAGCCGTGCCGCCGAAGCCACAAGCCGCTGCGCAGGCGCCAGAGCAAGCTGCAGCGCTTGCCGGTGCACCGCGTGAGTCTGAGCCGGTCGCGCCAGTCGTTGCTGCAATGCAGCCGGAGGGAGCCGCAGAGCCGAACCTGTCGGAAACCGATACGGCAGCCGACCGCGCGCTAGAGATACCGGCCGCGCCGACAGCCACGGCGGATGACCTTGTTGTTACCGAGATTGCGTCAGATGAGCACAGTACGGAACACAGTCCTGAGCATCGTACCGAATATAATGCCGAGCCTGAGCTGCTGCCTGTCGCCGCTAAGTCCTCCGCCGCTGGGATTGCAGACCTGTTTGATCTAGCCGATGACAGTGACCTGCAATTAGCATCGCCCGTGGCGGCGTCGGATGAGCCTGCGCCACCATTCGCGCAGACCCGCTTGCCTGAGCCGCAGCTGCTGGCGCCAGAGATGCTAGAGACTGATCTGTTGGGCTCGGAACTGCTGACCGATGAAAGCGCGGCTGGGGGGATGGATACTCAGCCAGACGCTCAGCCGGCAACGCCAACATTGAGCGAGCCCGTCGCCGATGACACCGTGCTGCCGACAGAGATGCCTTCTGCCGAGGCAGCCGCTGAATCGGTTGAAGTGGCGGATCTGCCCGATATGGCAGATATGGCATCTGAGCCTGATTCTGAATCAGAACCGTTTCGTTCGGAAACGGAACGAGCCTTGGCTGCAGCGTTAGCCGGAGCGCGTCAGCGTGCACCGCAGACGCCAGAGCCACAGACTCCAGAAGTATCAGAAACAGTGCCAGCCAGTGCGAGTGCGGTTTCTGCGCCGATGGTGGATACGACAGCTTCTGCGTACTCAGCGAGCCTGAACCCGCTGCATGATGAGCTGGACAATACCGCCACCGCCGCGCAGACAGCGCGTTTAAGCGATTACCGCGCGCACGACAGTTTGCTGACACCGGAAGAGCAAAAACAGCTGTTTGCTGAGCAGTTGCTGGATTTGCCGGAGATGACCGAGGCCGATTTTGATTTGTCCGCACCGATGTCCGCGCCCGCCGATGAGTGGCGGATGCCCTTACCGCCAGAGCCTGCCTCTGCTGATGAAGATTGGGCGGCGCAGGATAACCTGATGGACGCTGCGGTACAGGTGACGCCAGAAGAGCGCGATGCTTTTACCCAAAGCTTTGTCGAAGCCGAAGCGCAAGAGACCGAAGCGGACGATGATTTGGTCGGCAAACTGATCTTGGCGCGAGCATATCTGGATATTGATGATCCTGAAGGCGCACAACCGCTGCTAGAATCGGTGCTTAAGCAAGGTAGCGCTGAGCAACAAGCGCAAGCGCGTAAAATGCTGCAGGAAATGGCCTGAAAATCGTCGGATAACGGTGATATCAAGGTAAGAGCCTAAAATACGGTGCTGAGAGGCACCGTATTTTTGTTTATAATATCGCGTTTCTTTTACTGTAAATTTTCGCAGTAAATGCTTGCAGTAGACTCAGTTAATGAAGGTAAGTGGACTATGCGTATAGCGCTGGGCATTGAATATGATGGCAGCCGGTATTTCGGTTGGCAGCGTCAGCAGGAAGTGGACAGCGTACAAGGCCGTCTGGAAAAGGCATTGTCGAAAGTCGCCAATCATCCGGTGGATGTGTTTTGTGCTGGGCGTACCGATGCCGGTGTCCATGGCACCGGTCAGGTGGTTCACTTTGATACCGATGCCGTGCGTAAAGATGTCGCGTGGACGATGGGCGTCAATGCCAACTTGCCGGATGACATTGCCGTGCGTTGGGTGCAGCCAGTCTCTGATGAGTTCCACGCTCGCTTTAGTGCAACGGCGCGCCGTTACCGCTATATCATCTACAACCATCGCTACCGTCCGGCGATTTTGCGTCGCGGTCTGACCCATTACCATTTGCCGCTCGACGAGCAAAAAATGCAGCGCGCTGGGCAATATCTGCTGGGAGAGAATGACTTTACCTCTTTTCGTGCGGTACAGTGCCAGTCGCGTACCCCGTGGCGCAATGTGCACCACTTGAAAGTTACGCGCCAAGGCAACTATGTGATTGTCGATATCAAAGCGAACGCCTTTGTGCATCACATGGTGCGTAATATCGTCGGCAGTTTGCTGGAGGTGGGCGCGGGCAATCAGCCGGAAGAGTGGATTGCATGGCTGCTGGCGGTAAAAGATCGTAATTTGGCGGCAGCAACAGCCAAAGCCGAAGGCCTGTATCTGGTGGAAGTGGATTACCCTGAACACTTTAATCTGCCAAAACCGGCGCCGGGTCCTCTGTTTGTTCTGGATTAGTCTTGTCTTCGGCGCCAGTTCAGTAGCGCTGAAGCCCATGCTAATCAGCACGACATAGAAGCAATAACAATAGATAATTCATAGGCATAGCTAAGTTACAATATAGCTAAGTAATAAAAAAGAGACGCGCAGCGTCATTAGCGCTGCGCTTATTAGCACGGAAGACCAGCAAGGATGTGAGCTATGGGTCTGCTGCAGACCATGTTTGATTTTATACTGCACATTGATGTGCATTTGGCCGCCATGGTAGCCACTTATGGGATTTGGATTTACGCCATCTTATTTCTGATCGTCTTTTGCGAGACCGGATTAGTGGTGACCCCATTTTTGCCGGGCGACTCCTTGCTGTTTGTCGCCGGTACGCTGGCCGCGACCGGACAGATGAATCCCCTACCTTGGTGGCGTTGCTGATTGTGGCGGCCATTTTGGGTGATGCGGTAAATTACAGCATTGGCCGTTTATTCGGGCAGCGTTTATTTAGCAATCCACAGTCACGGATTTTCCGGCAGGCGTACTTAGAGCGCACCCATGCCTTTTATGAACGTCATGGCGGTAAAACGATTATTCTGGCGCGATTTGTACCGATAGTGCGGACATTTGCGCCGTTTGTCGCCGGAATGGGCAAAATGAGTTATCGCCATTTTGCGCTGTTTAATGTGACCGGCGGCATCGTCTGGGTCACCGCATTTGTCTATGCCGGTTACTGGTTTGGCAACATGCCGGTGGTGAAACAAAATTTAGAATTACTGATCCTCGGTATTATTTTTGTATCGGTGCTACCGGGGCTGATTGAGTATTGGCGTCAGCGCCGCCGCAAAAATACGGCAAGCTGAAATCGGGTTGGTCGGGTATGACCAGTTTTTTGTCCACAGTGTTAATCTGTTGTGGTTTAATGTGCGGCATTTCCTGAGCTTACAGTGCGCCAGGCGGTGCCGTTAACACACAAGGTTGAAAGGTCGTCCATGAGCTGGATTGAGCGTATTATCAACAAAACCAATATTGTCTCCTCACGCAAGGCCAGTATTCCTGAAGGCGTGTGGACCAAATGCGACGGTTGTGAACAAGTTCTGTATCGTGCGGAGTTAGAACGCAATCTGGAAGTCTGCCCGAAATGCGGACACCACATGCGTATTACCGCGCGTCGTCGTTTACTGACTCTGCTGGATGAAGGCTCTACCGTTGAATTCGGTGAAGAGCTAGAGCCAAAGGACATCCTGAAGTTCAAGGATTCCAAGCGCTATAAAGATCGTCTGAGCAGCGCACAGAAAGAGACCGGGGAAAAAGATGCACTGGTGGTCATGCAGGGTACCCTGATGGGCATGCCAGTGGTTTGTGCCGCGTTCGAATTCTCCTTTATGGGCGGCTCCATGGCCTCCGTCGTGGGTGCGCGTTTTGTGCGAGCGGTGGAAAAAGCCATTGAGCTGCAAACCCCACTGATCTGCTTCTCTGCCAGTGGTGGTGCGCGCATGCAAGAAGCGCTGTTCTCGCTGATGCAAATGGCGAAAACCAGTGCTGCACTGGCGCGCCTGAGCGAGCTGGGCTTGCCATATATTTCAGTACTGACTGACCCAACCATGGGTGGGGTTTCCGCCAGTCTGGCTATGCTGGGCGACATCAACATCGGTGAGCCAAAAGCACTGATCGGTTTTGCCGGCCCGCGTGTTATCGAACAGACCGTGCGTGAAACGCTGCCTGCGGGCTTCCAGCGCAGTGAATTCCTGCTGGAGAAAGGGGCGATCGACATGATCATCCCTCGCTTGGAAATGCGTCAGCGTTTGGCCGGTTTGCTGGCGAAGATGACCGGGCAGACATCGCCTCTGGTTGTCCCTGCCGAGCGTCCGCAACCGGTGGAGGCTGAGCCGACCGAAACTGCGGCCGAACCAGCAGCCGACGACGAATAAAACGGACTTCATCATTTTCTAACGCGCGGCCTGTGGGCCGCGCCGGATAACAGGCTAATGAACAGCATGAACCGTCCTCAAGCCACGTCGCCTCTGGCCACGTGGCTTTCTTATCTGGAAAGTTTGCACTCCACCACTATCGATCTGGGTTTGGATCGGATCCGTCAGGTCGCCCAGCAACTGGCGTTGCAAAAACCGGCGCCACTGGTGATCACGGTCGCCGGTACCAACGGTAAAGGCACCACCTGCCGCACCTTGGAAATCATCTTGCTGCAAGCCGGTTATCGCGTGGGCGTTTACTCTTCGCCTCACTTGCTGCGCTATACCGAGCGGGTACGCGTTCAAGGTCAAGAGTTGGATGAAGCTTTGCACAGCGCGGCCTTTGACTGGATTGAGTCTGGCCGCGGTGACGTTTCCCTGACCTATTTTGAGTACAGCACACTGTCGGCGTTGAAACTGTTCCGTGATGCCGCGCTGGATGTGGTGATATTGGAAGTCGGCTTAGGCGGACGTTTAGATGCCACTAACTTGGTGGACTGCGATGTGGCGGTGATCACCAGTATCGATCTGGATCATACCGATTGGCTGGGCCATGACCGTGAAACCATTGGCCGTGAAAAGGCCGGGATCTTGCGGGGCGCAAAGCCTGCGGTCGTCGGTGAGCCCGATATGCCAGCCTCCATTGCCACTGTGGCTGCCGAGGTTGGAGCGCAGCTGCTGCGTGTCGGCCATGAATGGAATTACACTCGCCTGCCAAACGTCGATGAAGCGAGCAGTACGCAAAGAGAGTGGCAGTGGCAGTGTGGCACACATCAGTTGACGCATTTACCTATGCCGCAAGTACCACTGGCTAATGCGGCCACCGCGCTGACGGCGCTGCACATGAGTGGTTTAGCGGTAAGCGAAGACGCTATTCGCGCCGGTTTGCAACAAGCCGCCTTGCCGGGGCGTTTCCAGCAAATTCAGGATAAACCGCGCGTGATCTTGGATGTTGCGCATAACCCACATGCGGCGCGCTATTTGGCCGCTCGTCTGCAAGAGCAGCCGAAAATCGGCCGCGTTTATGGCGTGGTCGGCATGTTGGCCGATAAAGACGTGGCAGGCGCGCTCAGCGTGTTGGTGCCGCATATCGACCAGTGGCTTTGCGCGACATTAGAAGGCCCACGTGGTCAAGCGGGTGAGGCGCTGTTAGCCCATTTACCGGCGGATCACGCGCAAGCTTACGACTCGGTGGTTGAGGCGTGGGACAGTGCAATGGCGCAAGCGGATGAACAGGATTTGGTGATTGTGTTTGGCTCGTTTTACACTGTAGCCCATGTCATGGAGGCGCTGGACGCCCGCAATAACCAACCGAGGGACTAACGTGGCCAGTCAGTTTCAAAATCGTTTAGTCGGAGCCATTGTTCTGGTGGCAATCGGAGTCATCGTTCTGCCGGATATTCTGGATACCCAGAAAAAGCATCAGCAGGATTTTGCCGCGATCCCGTTAAAGCCATCTTTGCAGGAGCCGGAGAACTCGCCGGACTTACCGCCAGCGATGAACCAACCGCTGCATCCACTCCCATCAGGACAGCCGGACTTGCCGGCCACCGTGGATCCGATGCAGGGGAATAATTCGGCGCATACCGCCAATAACGGGGCGACAGATGTTGCGCCGCCACCGGTCGCGCCAACCACTACTGCGTCAACAAACACTGCGCCAGCTAAACCGGTGAATCCGCCGGTGGTCAGTAAGCCGCAGCCTGTGAAGCCGGCTAAGCCGGTGGAAGTGGCTAAAGTGCCGGAGAAGGTGGTGGAAAAGGCGCCGGAGAAACCAAAACCGGAGCCGGCACCATCGGGTAAAGCTTACGTGGTACAGCTGGGCGCGCTGAAAAACGCGGACAAGGTGAATGAAATCATCGCCAAGTTACGTTCGTCGGGTTACAAGGCGTATAGCCAACCGTCGCCAGCGGCTGCTGGTCAGTTGAACCGCATCTATGTCGGGCCGGACACCTCGAAAGAGAAATTGGTCTTCGCTTTGGATGATATGCAGCGAATTACCGGCTTGCGCGGCCAGGTTCGTAGCTTCGATCCGGTGCGGCCATAAAAGCCGGTTTTACCGTCAAATTCACATACGCAAACGTTTTCTTTTTCTGTTAGAATGCGCGCGACAGACGCGCCGGGATAAATATGGACTGGGTTGATTACGCAATTTTGGGTGTTATTGGTTTTTCTGCGCTGGTAAGTCTGATCCGCGGGTTTGTGCGGGAAGCACTCTCGTTGGTGACTTGGGTGGTCGCATTTTTCGTCGCCAGTAATTTTTATACCGAACTTGCTCTGTATTTCACCCAGTTCCAAGACCCGATGCTGCGCAACGGGCTGGCTATTGCGGCGCTGTTTGTTGCTACCTTGATTGTGGGTTCAGTGGTGAACTATGTGATTGGTCAGCTAGTGGAAAAGACCGGATTATCCGGTACTGATCGGGTGCTAGGAATTTGTTTCGGGGCGCTGCGCGGGGTGTTGATTATTGCCGCCTTGCTGTTCTTCCTCGACTCCTTTACCGACTTTTCCAAGGCTGAGTGGTGGCAGAAGTCCAGACTGATCCCGCAGTTCGGGATTGTCATTCAGTGGTTTTTTGAATACCTGAAAAACTCATCCAGTTTCCTGCCTAAACTTCCTATGTAGTAATTCCTATGTAGTGATACGGCAGGGGGCACCTGTAGAGGAAATGAGGAAACATGTGCGGTATTGTCGGTATGGTCGGTTTCACCCCGGTCAATCAGTCCATCTATGATGCGTTAACACTGCTTCAGCACCGGGGTCAGGATGCCGCAGGCATCGTGACCATCGATAGCCAGAATGCCTTTCGCTTGCGAAAGGCTAATGGACTGGTCAAGGATGTATTTGAGGCGCGGCATATGCAGCGGCTGCAAGGTAATGTAGGGATTGGCCACGTGCGCTATCCTACCGCCGGCAGCTCCAGCGCCTCCGAAGCACAACCCTTCTACGTAAACTCCCCTTTTGGTATCACTCTGGCGCACAATGGCAACCTCACCAACGCCATTGAACTTAAGCAAAAATTGTTTGAAGTGGCACGTCGCCACGTCAACACCACCTCAGACTCCGAAGTGCTGCTCAACGTACTGGCTAACGAGCTGGATCGCTTTGAGCATTACCCGCTGACCAACCAAGATGTGTTCGCGGCGGTACGCGCGCTGCACCGTCATGTGCGCGGCGCTTACGCCTGTGTGGCGATGATCATTGGTCACGGGATGTTGGCGTTTCGTGACCCGAACGGTATTCGTCCGTTGGTACTAGGCAAACGATTGCTGGATGATGGCCGCACCGAATACATGGTGGCCTCAGAGAGCGTGGCACTGGATGCGGTCGGCTTTGAGTTCGTGCGCGATGTGGCGCCGGGCGAAGCGATTTACATCACCTTTGATGGCGCGCTGTACACTGAGCAGTGCGCGGAGAATCCGCAGATTTGCCCGTGTATTTTCGAGTTTGTCTATTTTGCGCGCCCTGATTCGTTTATCGACAAAATTTCGGTTTATAGCGCCCGCGTGCGCATGGGTCAGCGCCTGGGTGAAAAGATCGCACGGGAGTGGGAAGATCTGGATATCGATGTGGTGATCCCGATCCCTGAGACATCATGTGATATCGCGCTGGAGATCGCGCGGATCTTAGACAAGCCGTACCGTCAGGGCTATGTGAAAAACCGCTATGTTGGCCGTACCTTTATCATGCCCGGACAGCAAATTCGTCGTCAGTCCGTACGGCGTAAGCTGAACGCGATTAAATCCGAGTTTCGCGGTAAAAACGTGTTGCTGGTGGATGACTCCATCGTACGCGGTACCACCTCGGAGCAAATCGTTGAGATGGCGCGCGAAGCCGGGGCTAAGCGGGTGTATTTTGCCTCCGCTGCGCCAGAAATTCGCTTCCCGAACGTGTACGGCATCGATATGCCAAGCCCACACGAGCTGATTGCCTATGGCCGTGAAGTGCCGGAAATCGCGCGGATGATTGGCGCCGATGCGCTGATTTTCCAAGATTTGAGCGATCTGGTAGCCGCGGTACGCGAAGAGAATCCAGAAATTCAGCGCTTTGAAACCTCGGTCTTTAACGGCGTGTATATCACGCAGGATGTTGACCAAGGCTATCTGGAATACCTTGATTCCTTACGTAACGATGATGCCAAGGCGCAGCTGCAAAATACCTCCAGTTTGGAGCTGCATAACGAGCGCTAATATCCGAACGGATTAAGCTGAATATCGCGCCTCACGCCGCATCTCTGACGTTGAGCCTGTTTCCCGTATGGGGAAGCAGGCTTTTTTTATGGTTAGCGCCAAGCCGGGTGAGTTAGCTTGGCGCTAACCAGAGCAGAGCGATCGCTGCTGGTCGGCGCTTTGGCTGCTGTGGTATAACAGCCAAGATTGTTAAGGGGGATGCATGCAATTAAGCACGGTAGCCGCTTATCTGGCGGACCATCAAGTGATGGCGCTGGCGGTACAAGATCATGAAGGTGCATGGAGCGCTCCGGTTTATTACGCCGTGTTGGATGGCGATAAATTGATTTTCCTCTCGCGCCTTGATAGCCGACATGGGCAGGCGTTGCTGCATCATCCACAGGCGGCTTTTAGTATCTATTCCGATGCCTGTCAGTGGACTGAAATCCGCGGCTTGCAGGGGGAAGGGCAAGTACGTTTGTTGCAAGGCGACGCGCGCGATCGTGCCAAGCAGGGCTATCTAGAGCGTTTTGCATTCATCGCCCAAGATCCGCAGCTGTTGCAGTCAATGAACAAAGTCAGCTGGTTTGAGCTAGAGATCAACACGCTGTTGTGGCTGGATAATCAGAATGGGCTGGGGCAGCGAGTGGCCATTGACGTTAAATCAGAGAGATTCAAACAGGTATGGAACGCACGCGTTTAATCGTCGGAATTTCAGGAGCCAGTGGTGCTCAGTACGGCATCCGTTTATTGCAGGTGTTGCAGCCACTCGCGCAGATTGAAACGCACCTGATCATCAGTCAGGCCGCCCGGCGTACGATCGCACTGGAAACCGATTTTTCGCTGCGTGAGGTGACGGCGCTGGCGGATGTGTACCATGATGTGCGCGATATTGCCGCTTCGGTCTCTTCTGGCTCATTTCGTACCGCAGGAATGGTCATTTTGCCGTGCTCGGTAAAAACCTTATCGGGCATAGTGCACAGCTACGCTGATGATTTATTGGTGCGTGCCGCCGATGTGGTGTTAAAAGAGCGTCGTACCTTGGTGTTAGGGGTGCGCGAGACACCGCTGCATCTGGGACATTTGCGCTTGATGACACAAGCGGCAGAGTTAGGCGCAGTGATCATGCCGCCAGTGCCAGCCTTTTATCATCGTCCACAAACCTTGGATGACATTATTGACCAGACCGTTAACCGAGTGCTGGATCAGTTTGCTATTGAGTTACCGCAAGATCTGTTTCGCCGTTGGCAAACGCCGGAATAACCGCACGCTTATCGGGCAGCAGCAAGGTGCTCTCTTGCTGCTGTCTTCACGTTTTTCTCTACGTCTGTCTTCAGCGCTTCCTCACTGACCCCACTTGACTGACCCTAGGTGACCCACCACTCTTGGTGATTAATGAGTCTTTTCCCACTCTTTAGACTGACTGTTCACTTTTTCTGCGCGGCAGTGGCGTGGATACATCCAGAGTGAGCGGTACTTCTCACAGTGATTTAAAGCGTAAGAAAACGTTTGCGGTGAATTTTTGTTCAGTTAATCTGCAATGGCTATACATATTTTCTGTACATGATATTGTGATGCCGCTTTTAGTTTGTCTCTCTAAATTTTTGCGCAATCGTTTACCTAAGGAACTGGTTCATGGCAACGAACCCTTCGTCATCCTCCTCGCGTGAGGACGCAACCCGTAGTGCAATGGATAACTATTTTCTGATTTCCGAGCGTGGTAGTTCGGTTCGTCAGGAGATCATTGCCGGCTTAACCACCTTTCTGGCGATGGTGTACTCCATCATCGTTGTACCAAACATGCTGGGCGCAGCTGGCTTTAATCAGGGCGCGGTATTTATTGCTACCTGTTTGGTTGCGGCTTTCGGCTCTTTGCTGATGGGTCTGTGGGCCAAATTGCCGATGGCGATTGGCTGTGCTATCTCGCTGACTGCATTTACCGCGTTTAGCTTGGTATTGGGACAAAAAATTAGCATCCCTGTAGTGCTGGGGGCGATTTTCTGGATGGGGGTTCTGTTTACCCTGATCAGCGTCACCGGTATTCGTCAGTGGATTTTACGTAACCTGCCGACCGGGATTGCGCACGGTGCGGGCATCGGTATCGGTCTGTTCCTGCTGCTGATTGCGGCGGACAGCGTGCATCTGGTGGTGAAAAATCCTAATGCCGGCCTCCCAGTACAGTTTGGTGAGTTTACCTCTTTCCCTGTGATCATGAGTCTGCTGGGTCTGTCTGCGATTTTTGGTTTGGAGCGTCGCCGCGTACCGGGCGGGATCCTGATGGTGATTATCGCTATCTCCATTTTGGGGCTGATTTTCGATCCGAACGTGAAGTTCAACGGTTTCTTCGCCATGCCAAACCTGTCTAGCGAAGGCGGTGCGTTGATTGGCCAGTTTGATCTGATGGGCGCATTGAGCCCGCTGGTGATCCCGAGTGTATTGGCATTGGTGATGACGGCGGTATTTGATGCCACCGGTACGATTCGTGCGGTAGCCGGTCAAGCTAATCTGCTGAACGAGCGTGGCCACATCATCAATGGTGGTAAAGCGCTGACGGCTGACTCTGTCAGCAGCATTTTCTCCAGCTTTGTGGGCGCGGCACCGGCTGCGGTTTATATCGAATCTGCCGCCGGTACGGCTGCGGGCGGTAAAACCGGTCTGACGGCAACGGTGGTCGGCGTGTTGTTCCTGCTGATGATTTTCTTGTCACCGCTGAGTTACTTAGTGCCATCCTACGCCACGGCGCCGGCGCTGATGTACGTGGGTCTGCTGATGCTGAGCAATGTGGCTAAGCTGGATTTCAGTGACTACGTGGATGCGTTGTCTGGTCTGCTGTGCGCGGTATTTATCGTACTGACCTGTAACATCGTGACCGGTATCATGCTGGGCTTTGCGTCACTGGTGATTGGCCGTATTTTTGCTGGTGAGTTTAAGAAGCTTAACCTTGGTACTGTCATCATCGCCATCGCGTTAGTGGTGTTCTACGCAGGTGGCTGGGCTATCTAAGTCTGTGCTGTCAGTTTGGTGGCCGCATTAAGTTCGCGGCCACTGCGTACCGAGTGCGACGACGGCAATAAGCCGATAAAGCCACACCGTGGCAGTGCGATAGAGTGCCATGCACTTTACCAAGCACAGTCTTTCCAAGCCTTGTCTTAACAAACTTTGTCTTACAAAGTGCCGCGAGTCGAACAATAGATAACAAAAAGGGGCGTACACATCGTGTACGCCCCTTTTTTACGTCATTCACGCACGGCATGAAGACTTCAGATAATATTGCGTTAGGCTGAGTGGATAATGGTCGTTATTCACTGACTTCGTTGGTGGCGTCTTTATACAGCTTGGATAACAAATCTTTGCTGATAAAGAAAACCAACAGCGGCAGGAGCACCAATAATACCAGTACACTGATCCGTGCTAGCCAAAATGGCATTTGGAAATTAAAGACCAGTGCAAAAGTCAGCCATTTGACAGTGTCCCAGATATCAATGAGCAGTGTTTCACTGCTTGTCTGCTTAATCAGGCCCAGCATAAGTACAATCAGAACAAATGCTGCAATGCTTGATACCACAGGAATCCAATACTTTTTCACAAGATGTCCTTGGCCTGTCGAATGTAACACGAGCCGAATTTTAACCCGATTGGCGCACGTAACGCTAAAGTTTTTTTGCAAAATGTTTCCATCGGTTTTGAGATGCGTATCAAACAATAGTTTCATCTGTCAGCGAAGCATGAAAAAAACAATGCAAATTAATGCGTTACGATTGTCTTTTTTATGCTGCATAAAAGAGTTATTTTTATTTATCATACAAATAAAAACGGTTCGCTGTTACGTTTTTATCCTGCTATGGGGTGTCGTCCCGATGTCAAACTGCACGTATTGAGTGCATTGCTTTCTTTTCTTCTCGAGTGGGTTTGGAATTACGTTGAGGTTAGAGTGTGGCAATAATTCCATCCTGAAATAATTTCTATTTTTGTTATCTCCTTATCCTTGAGATTATTTGTTGTGGTTTGTTTTTCGAACCATGCGTATTTCAGTAGTACTGGATAATACCCACGGTGATGCTTTTAGTTTTTTACTCATATACGTCGAGTGTTTATTCATAGAATCTGAAAAATTGTCGATGTATTGGCGACCATGGGAAATTAGCTGCTAATACCATGGTTCTCTTAACAAGAAAGATCAGGAAGTCAGTGGTAAATGATGCAGCAGAGTATGAGTGATATGTATTGCCGAGGTATCCATCTTATCGTTGCGAGAAAGATGATATTTTTTGCGCGTTACAGACACAGAACAAAAATGATTCATGGCTAACATCATCGTTGAAGTTTCAAGTATTTAACCACCACTGGCTATGAATGTGTGCGCATAACTGTTTCAGAAATTCAATGAGTGTTTCTATCGGCAAGTCGGTGTGGAAACCGCGCTCCTGTCTGGATGAAAAATGTACCCGCGGGTGTGCTAAACCTAGCGAATCAGCTAAAAAACGCTTATGATTTCGCCGTTTGATGCACAAAGAAACTGTGCACAAAGAGTTATGTACAAATAAATATGTACAAAAAACGAGGAACAAAGAGCTATGCGCAAAATGCGCAGTTTTTTATGAGGTGACTGTTATGACGAATAAAGTGGAAACCGGTAGAGGTAAAATTCAAGACAACGCGCTCAAAGCACTGGTAACAGGTCCTGTGTTTCAGCAGCGAGTAGAGCGTAATCGTAAAGGGAAAGGCGCTTACCAGCGCAAAGAGAAACATGCGCGTGGTTGGGAGGCCAGCCGTAAATTACACTGAGATGGCAGTGTATTTACGCCTGACCTCCCGATAACACGAATTATGCGCGGGTCATGATAAATTCAGGATGGCCGGTATACATGTTCACTTGTTCACCTTGAATGGTGAAACCATGCTTTTTGTATAAACGCACGGCATCGAAATTTTGCGCGTAGACGCTCAAATGCAGGTCGTCTTGCTGGGCGATCGCATGTTGCAGCAGCTCTGAGCCGATCCCGTTTTGCTGATGTTTGGGATCGACAAACAGCGCCGCCAGTTTATTTTCCAGCAGGCTGTAAAAGCCTTTCACCTCATCGTCCTCACAATAGACCCATGTTGAGGATGCAGGCAGATAGTCATTGCGTACGGTATCAATCTTACTGTGCCAGTAATCCGGCTCGACAAAATCGTGTGCATCAATCGATGCGGCCAGCCACAGATTAATGACGGTATTCATATCGTCGGCAGTAAACGCTCTAATCATCTCGGTCAGGTCCTTTGCTGTGATGGGCATGTTGGCAGTGTAACAAGCTCGCTACGCGTTTTGCTGTGATGGATATCTCGCAACTTAATCGATTCAGCGGCTTTTTATACCAATTCGGAGCAAGAATGCCGGTCAGGTCACAGGATAAAGTGATAGACCGCCGAATGGCGGTCTAGAGAGTGTGAGGAATAGGCAAATCTGTGCTTATTCGGTCGCATATCATCGCCGGCAACATACGCGGTTACGCTGTGCTGGCAGTGAGCGAGTTAGCGCAATTGCTGCTGCGCCCAAGCCAGTCCGCTTTGGTATTCCGCAGGCAGAAGCGGTTGTAACGCTTGCAGCGCCGCACACAGCTGCTGTGGCTCAGGGTGGGTCAAATTGATGTGACCCAGTTTGCGTCCGGCGCGCACTTCTTTGCCGTACCAGTGCAGACGGGCCAGCGGCACGCTTAGCCAGTCAGTATTGAGCGCTGTACCAATCAGATTGATCATCACGGCTGGGGCACTGACGACCGGTGTTGGTAGCGGTAAGTCTTGCAGGGCGCGGACATGCAGCTCGAACTGGCTGGCGGATGCGCCTGCTTGTGTCCAGTGGCCACTGTTGTGTACGCGCGGCGCCAACTCATTGATCAGTAACTGATCGCCCAGCACAAAGCATTCCATCGCCATCACGCCAACATACTCGAGTGCATGCATCAGGCTGCCCAACATCTGCTCGGCTTGGCGCTGCAAATGTGCAGGGATGTGCTCAGGGCGCGCGACGCTAGCGCGCAAGATCCCGTCTTGGTGCAGGTTGCGTGTCAGTGGATAGAACACGCACTGACCATCGCGACTGCGCGCACCGACTAACGATACTTCCGACTCAAACGGGATCATCTGCTCGACAATGCAAGCGCCGTACATCTCGGTTGGGAAACTGTCGGTATTCTGGGAATGGATCCGCCACTGACCGCGGCCGTCATAACCACCGGTGCGGCGTTTGACCATCACGGTGTCGCCCAAACGGGCAAACAGCGCGGTCCAATCGTGCGGCGTGTCGAGGGCTTGCCACGGCGAGGTGGCTAATTGCAGGCTATCGATCAGCTGCTTTTGGGTTTGCCGATCAGCCAGACGCGGGAAGGTGTGTGGATTGACAAAGCCAGGGTGCTGGCTCAGCGCACGGGTCAGTGGGGTATCTGGCCACTGTTCAATCTCGGCGGAGATCACCGCGTTGTCTGGCAACTGCGGTGGGGTGTCATCAAACCCGCACGGTGTAACCGAGATGGCAAGCGGCGCGGCGGCTTGCTGTAGCATGTTGCCGAGTTGGCCGTTACCTAAAACCCAAACCGGTTTCATGCCTCCTCCCGCGGATCGGGGTTATTGAGTACCGCGTCAGTTTGCGCGTCGCGCCAGGCTTGCAGACGCGTGCGCAGTGCTTGATCGTGCAGTGCCAGAATTTGTGCCGCCAGCAAACCGGCATTGGCGGCACCCGCAGTGCCGATAGCGAGCGTGGCAACTGGAATGCCTTTGGGCATTTGTACAATCGACAGCAAGCTGTCTAGCCCGTTTAAGCTGGCGCTTTTGACCGGCACACCCAGTACCGGTAACACGGTTTTTGATGCCAGCATACCTGGCAAGTGGGCAGCACCACCGGCGCCAGCAATGATCACCTGAAAACCCGCGGCAGCAGCGTTACCGGCAAAATCCATCAGTTTATCGGGGGTGCGGTGGGCGGAGATGACTTCGGTGTGAAACGGAATGTCCAGTGCAGTTAAGATATCAGCGGCGGCTTGCATGGTAGCCCAGTCGCTTTTAGAACCCATAACAACAGCAACGTTAGGTTGCATGGTTGAAAACTCCTGTAATCCGGTACTCATTGGGATGCTGACCAGGGTTGTCGCTGGTGTGCGAGGACAACCGCTGCGGGCGGCAAGAATAACATGAACTGCAGATGAGGAAAACGTTTGCGTCACTACGTGCGCAAAACGAAAATGTGTGACGGAGGTCGGATCAGATCGGCAGAAACGGCGTCAACAGTGGGTTTTAAGGGGATTAGCCGTATAATGTGCGTCAGTATGATGGATAACAATAACGAACATAAACAATAATGAGCCAGACCAACAATGAACTTTTTGCCGACATCCGCCCGTATCATGATGCGGAAGTCGCGCCGGTCTTAGCCGGCATCCTCAGTGATGATGAATTTATTCATGCTATCTGCCGTTTTCGCTATCCGCGGTTGTCGCGTTGGGCCGGCTGGTTGCTGAAACCGGTAGTGCGTTATGTACTGCAGCAGCGTGCGCGTAGTATCACCAGCGTGCGGGCGTTCCAGCAAATCGTTGAACGCTATATGCAGCACATGATTGATACCACCACCGATGGTGTGACCTACAGCGGCTTGGAAAATCTCACCCCTGGTGAGTCGTATCTGTTTATCTCCAACCACCGCGATATTGCGATGGATCCAGCGCTGGTAAACTGGGGCTTGTACCACAATGGCCATGATACAGTGCGCATTGCGATCGGCGATAACTTGCTGCGTAAACCGTATGCCTCAGACATTATGCGTCTGAATAAGAGCTTTATCGTGAAGCGTTCGGCCAAAGGCGTGCGTGAGATGTTGGCCGCGTTTACCGAGTTGTCCGCTTATATTCGCCACTCTTTGGATGAGAAGCAGTCGATTTGGATTGCTCAAAAAGAAGGGCGCGCGAAAGACGGTAATGATCAGACAGATCCTGCGATTTTGAAAATGTTCTATATGAACGGCAAAAAGCAACAGATCCCGATGGCGGACTATTTTCGCAGTCTGAATATCGTGCCGGTGGCCATCTCTTATGAATATGATGCCGGCGAAGTGGAGAAGGCGGCGGAGCTGGCGCAAAAGGCGCGCGGTGAGACCTATGTTAAAGCCGAATTCGAAGACTTAGACAGCATTGTGAAAGGGATTGTCGGCTATAAAGGTCGGGTGCAGGTGTCATTTGGCCCGGTGATGCGCGAAGAGATGAACTCACCGGAAGAGTTGGCGGCGTGGATAGACCAGCATATTACTGAGCAATATCATCTGTTCCCGTCCAATTTATTGGCGGCTGGGATCAGCGATGAGATCAGCGTAGAAAAGCAGCAAGAATTTGCGATGCGCATGAGTCAGGTGCCAGCTGAATTGCGTGAGCGAGTAGAGCGTTGTTATGCCTTGCCAGCCTGCAAGCAGCGTGGTTTGCCATTGCCGCCGGAGCCACATGACGAAAGCGCAGCATGAGAAAAGTGCCGCGTGCAGAATAGCGCAATGTAGAACTCGCTAGGCGCAACATCGGAATACGTAGGTAGACATAAAACGGGCTCAATGAGCCCGTTTTGCTTTTCTACTGTTTGGCAGAGATTCGGTGTGCGGACATCACGCTTAGGGCAACGACCGAGTAGTGCTGGCGTGAGCGATAAAACGCGGGGCGGCGCGGGATTTATTGGTCGCGCGGCGCAAAAGGCAGCACGTCGAGGCGCACGCCATCAGGGCTGACACGCAGCATCGAGCCTTGCTGATACCAATCACCTAGCACAATACGCTCGGCGGGCTCGCCATCTAATTGCCAGTGATGGATATATGGGCGATGCGTGTGGCCGTGGATCAACCGGCGCACGCCGGCGCTGCGTAGCGCGTTATCCACGCTACTGGCATTCACATCCATGATGGACGCACTTTTTTGCTGGTTGTGACGGCTGCTTTGTTGGCGCATTTTCGCGCCGATCCGCTGCCGCCAGCTAAGCGGTAAGCGGCGGAACAGCCATTGTAACCACGGCAGATGGACACGCTGACGAAAGCGTTGATAGGCTTCATCGTCGGTGCAGAATGTATCGCCGTGGGCAATCAGTGTCGGGGTGCCGTACAGGTCAATCACGGCAGTTTCCGGCAGCAGGATCATGCGGCAGCGGCGCGCGTAGGCCTCACCGAGCAGAAAGTCTCGGTTGCCATGAATAAAGTACACCGGGATCCCCTGCTGGTGCAGGTGCAAAAAGGCCTCAGCCACTTGCTGCTGCAATGGGGTCTCTTCGTCGTCGCCGATCCAATATTCAAACAGATCGCCTAGCACATACAAGGCATCGGCAGCCGGCGCCTTATGTTGCAGGAAATCCAGCAGGGCCGCCGTGATCTCGGGCTGGGCCTCGCTTAGGTGTAAATCAGCAATAAACAACGTCGTACGCATAATCCGGTTTCATCAACCTGTCTTCACAGGGGAGTTATCAGGTAAAGCTCGAAAGTAACAGGGGGCATTACGCCCCCTGCTTATAATATCGGCAACAGTAACAGAAAAATTACTCGCTGACAGTCACGCTGTTGATGATCACTTCATCACGTGGCACGTCTTGGTGGTAGCCGTAAGAGCCGGTAGACACGCCTTTGATCTTGTCAACCACGTCCATACCTTCAACCACTTCACCGAACACGCAATAACCCCAACCGTCACGGTTTTCCGCGCGGAAGTTCAGGAAATCGTTGTCAGCAACGTTGATGAAGAACTGGGAAGAGGCTGAGTGCGGATCCATAGTACGTGCCATGGCGATGGTGCCACGCTTGTTCTTCAGACCGTTGTTAGCTTCGTTTTTGATGCTGGCTTTGGTCTCTTTCTCAACCATGCCAGGCTCCATGCCGCCGCCTTGGATCATGAAACCGTCGATCACGCGATGGAAAATGGTGTTGTTGTAGAAACCTTCACGGCAGTAGTCTTCAAAGTTCTTGGCAGTGATCGGTGCCTTTTCGTGGTTCAGTTGCAGAACGATGTCGCCGTGGTTGGTGTGCAAAGTGATCATCTGATGCTGTCCTTTGGAGTTATCAGTTTGGCTGTAGCTGGCGTGCTGAACAGACGATATATCTGGATGACACACCGGCCTAGTCCGGTTACGGGCCGCAAATGGCCCGATCAGGCTCGGGATTGTACCCAAATGGCGCGGCCGGGGAAACCGGCATACCGGCTGTACGCTCTAAATGACAGCAGCGAAACGGACCGATCCCACTTTCCAGTATAAGTCAGCTTGCATTGGGGCTGTTTTCTGGGTTCAATACCCTGATTATGCTCATCATCCCACAAGCAAACGGGTATTTATACGATGCTGAAAATTTACAACACGCTGACACGACAAAAAGAAGAATTTAAGCCGATCCATGCAGGAAAGGTTGGCATGTATGTGTGTGGGGTGACCATTTATGATCTCTGTCATATCGGCCATGGCCGCACCTTTGTGGCATTCGATGTGGTGGCGCGTTACTTGCGCTATCTGGGGTACGACCTGACCTTCGTGCGTAACATCACGGATGTGGACGACAAGATCATCAAACGAGCGGCAGAAAACGGTGAGACCTGTGATCAGCTGACCGAGCGTCTGATTGCCGATATGCATGCCGATTTTGATGCGCTGAACATGCAGCGTCCGGATATCGAGCCGCGTGCGACCAAGCATATTGCCGAAATTATCGAAATGGTACAGCGTCTGCTGGATCGTGGTCATGCCTACGTGGCTAGCAACGGCGATGTGATGTTCTCGGTTGATACCTTTAAAGATTACGGCAAGTTATCACGTCAAGATCTGGAGCAGTTGCAAGCCGGTGCACGCGTGGATGTAGATGAAGCCAAACGTAATCCAGTGGATTTCGTGCTGTGGAAGATGTCTAAGCCGGGTGAGCCGAGCTGGACTTCGCCGTGGGGCGCGGGTCGTCCGGGTTGGCACATTGAGTGTTCGGCGATGAACAGCAAGCAGCTGGGCGAGCACTTCGACATTCACGGCGGTGGCTCCGATCTGATGTTCCCGCACCATGAAAACGAAATCGCGCAATCTTGCTGCGCCCATGACACACCGTATGTGAACTACTGGATGCACTCGGGCATGGTGATGGTAGATCGCGAGAAGATGTCCAAATCGCTGGGTAACTTCTTTACCATCCGTGATGTGCTGAACCACTACGATGCGGAAACCGTGCGTTATTTCCTGATGTCTGGTCACTATCGTAGCCAGCTGAACTACAGCGAAGAGAACTTGAAGCAAGCGCGCACTGCGCTGGAGCGTCTGTACACTGCGCTGCGTGGTCTGGATCTGAGTGCGGCACCAGCTGGTGGTGAAGCGTTTGAAGAGCGTTTCCGTACGGCGATGGATGACGATTTCAACACGCCAGAAGCCTATTCCGTGCTGTTTGATATGGCGCGTGAAGTGAACCGCCTGAAAGCCGATGATCTGGCGGCGGCTAACGCTCTGGGGGCGGCACTGCGTCAGTTAGCCGGTGTATTGGGTCTGCTGCAACAAGATCCAGAAGTGTTCTTGCAAGGCGGCGCTAGCGCCGATGATAGCGAAACGGCAGAAATCGAAGCGCTGATCAAAGCGCGTAACGATGCGCGTGCGGCGAAAGATTGGCCGGCGGCAGATGCGGCACGTAACCGTCTGACTGAGATGGGCATTGTGCTGGAAGATGGTCCGCAAGGGACAACATGGCGTCGTGCTTAATCGTAACTGATGCGTTGTCTGCATAAGAAAATAAAAAAAACCGCCGTAAGGCGGTT
>NZ_JRKB01000044.1:0-517 GCF_000800945.1 Plesiomonas sp. ZOR0011 | reverse complement strand
ATCTCGTGCGCCGTCAATCACTAAATCGGAACCCCAAAGGGGCCCCCACGATTTAGCGTTTGACGTTTTCAGGAACAGCGAACGCTGACAGATTTCAATCTGGCGGCGTGAGGTGTTGGCGGGGTATCGGGGCGCAGCCCTGATCATGGTCGTTTTAGAGTACCGTCACGTGGTGGCGGTGCTACAAAACATACCTTGTCATTTGGTTCATGTGTTTTTCATCTCGCGCAGTTTCTCGGCAGAGAAACGTCTAAGCGCGCCTTCGATAAATCGAAGGATTCTGAAAACCAAAAACACCAAAGGCGCACTTAGGAGTTGTTCCAACTCGTGCGCCACATCTTCGATGCTATGGAAGCCTTACAGGGAAAGGGTTAAGCGGAAATTTGGGTAAAGCGGGGGACAAGGTATGTTTTGTTGAACCGTCACCCAGTGACGACTCCCCAAAACTCTCCCTGGTCAGGGCTGCACCCCGACACCCCGCCGGCACTTCACGGTCACGCAAAACATTTGCGTACCC